>DATFJS010000081.1:0-2386 GCA_035269045.1 Longimicrobiales bacterium
GACGTCAGCTTGACGCGCGGCCTCGAGGAGATTCAGGGTGCCGCCGGCATTCACGTCGAAGACGCGGGCCGGCGCATGGCGCTCTTGCGCCGGCGTCGCCGTGACGGCCGCTGCATGAACGATCCGCCCCACACGCTCCTCGGCGACCAGGGACGCCATGCCGGCGCGATCGGTCACGTCCCCGAGGATCCACTTCACGCGCGTTCCGAGGTCGCCGAGGAAGCGTCGCGCGTCGGCGTCCGCGGGGCTGCGCACGAGCGCGAGGACTTCGGCACCGCGCTCCGCGAAGGCGCGCACCAGATTCACGCCCAGGAAGCCCGTCCCTCCTGTGACGAGCACGCGCTCGCCGTGGAGGGACGGGGTGGTGGCCGTGCCGGGCCGTGGCTCGGTCGTGACCTGCCCGCTCATCGCGGAACGCCCTGCCGGCACGACAGGTACGGCGGCAACGCCTACCGCTCCCAGATGACCGAGTCGGTATCGGCGATGTGGGCGATGTAGCCGCCCGGGTTGATCGGCATGCGGACGCGGGTGCTGACCATGATGCCGTTGATGGGCGAGGTGCACTCCTCGAGAACCTCGCTCGTCACGGGGTCGACGACGCGCCCGAGGACCTGTCCCTTCTTGACGTGCGCGCCCAAGCCGGCGTCCGGCTCCTTCTGGTAGAAGCCGCCGGTCAGCGACCGGTAGACGACGTAGTTGTCGACCATGATCTGGCGCTCGGGCAGCTCCAGCTCGCCGTCGACCATGTCGAGGTGCTTCAGGATGTTGTGCGTGCACACGACGCTCTTGTCGACCTGCTCGTCGATCATGCCGCCGCCGCCGGTCTCCACGTAGAGCGGCACGATGCCGTTGAGCGCGCACTGGCCCAGCAGCATCCTCGGGTTCAATGGGTACTCGCGGCGCCAGATCACCTCGGAGCCGAACGCTTTGCCCATTGCGACGATGCCCTCGTTCACACGCTTGACCGTTTCGGAGGTCAAGTTGGATCCAGTCTCGGGCGAGTCGCCGACGCCGTCGGCGCCCGCGCCCGAGACGTACGGAGGCTGCTCCGGGAAGAGGTGCAGGAAGGCGACCGGGATCTCGTCGCAGGCACCGGTGCCGTCGTGGTAGTCCACGACGTACTCGCACTTCTTGACGACCTCGTTCCAGAGAACGTGGGCGATCTGCTGGGTCAGCCAGGCATTCTTGCTTGCGCCGGGCCAGACCTGGTTCATGTCGAGCAGATCCGCGGGGCTGACGCGTTGCCCCGCGCTCTCGACCGTTCCACCGAACTCGACGGTGAAGGGATGAGCCAGCGGCAGGCAGTAGATCGTGCCGCGCAGCTCGGCGGGATCGATCTGTTGCGTCGCCCGGCGGATCACCTCCGCACCCATCGGCTCCCAACCGTGCAGCGTGCCCTCGAGGAGGAGGGTGGGTCCTTCGTGGGCGCCGTGGATGACCTGGTAGGGGACGCGGACCTCGGTGCCGGCGGCCAAGCGGCCGACGTGAAGGTAGCCGAAGCCTCGTTCTCCGGGCTGGACGGTCGTTCCGGCGATCTCGATGGGGGTGCGGCTCATGGGGACCTCGATTTCAGATTGCGAATGGGGACGGAGGGGGAGAGCGGTCGTTCCCGACGACCGCGGACGGACGGATCGGATCACATGGTCATGCGCGGGTCCAGCACGTCGCGGAGCCAGTCGCCGAGCAGGATCATGCCGAGGGTCGTTAGGGTGATGGCGACGCCGGGGAAGGTGGAGAGCCACCAGGAGGTGGCCAGATAGTCGCGTCCTTCGGACAGCATGATTCCCCACGTGATCGTGGGCGGCTGGACGCCGAGGCCCAGGAAGCTGAGGCTCGACTCGGCGATGATCACGGTCGCGATCTGGAGCGTCGCCAGAACGATGATCGGAGCGGTCACGTTCGGAAGGATGTGCCGGAAGACGATGGCGTTGTGGTGCTGCCCCAGCGCGCTCGCAGCTTCCACGTACTCGAGGTCCTTCACGACGAGGACCTCGCCGCGTACGACACGCGCGAAGGTGATCCAGCCGGTGAGGCCGAGCACGACGATGAGGATGAGAAGCGAGTTGTTGCCGTCCACGCCTACTGCGCCGATCACGGCGAGGGCCAGGATGATGAAGGGGATCGCCATGAACGTGTCGATGACTCGGGAGATGAACCCGTCGACGCGGCCGCCGGCGTACCCCGCGGTCAAGCCGAGCGTGACGCCGATCACGATCGACACGAGAACCCCGAGCACGCCGACGACGAGCGACACGCGAGCACCGTAGATCAAGCGCGACAGCATGTCCCGTCCGAGCTGATCGGTTCCGAGGGGGAAAGCAGGGTCGCCTCCCAGCCATGCGGGAGGTTCGAGCCGCGACCGGAGATGGAACTCGGTCGGATCGTG
>DATFJS010000082.1:0-5598 GCA_035269045.1 Longimicrobiales bacterium
TCCCCGCCACCGCGGTCAGCCCGCGGCGCAGGAATCCCGCGTCCGGCCACCGCAGCGTCAACGCCACGAACCAGCCGGCCGCGATCGCCGCCCATGAACGCTCGATCCACCAGATCCCGGACTCGTCCGGGGCGGTCGCCACCAGGAAGGCGAAGAATGCGGCGATCAGGATCGCCCATCTCCGCTCGACCGGCAGGAAGAGGACCAGCGCGATGAACGGTACCCCGATCAGGACGTCCAGCCGGAAGGTCGCCGTGACCAGGACCGCACCGAGCAGGAGGAGCGGTGCGCTCCAGCCTCCCCGGGCGGGGGCCTCGACGTCCCCGACGGACGTCTGATCGGAGGCTTCCGTCACGCCTCGTGGTTGCGGACGTACGGAATCAGCGCGAGGTAGCGGGCCCGCTTCACCGCCGAGCCCAGCTGACGCTGGAATCGTGCCGTGACCTTCGTGGTCCGCTTCGGGAGGATCTTGCCGCTCTCGGTCAGGAATCGCGACAGCGTCTCGACGTCCTTGTAGTTGAGCAGCGTGACCGCCGGGCCCTCGTGCCTGGAACGACGTCCCCCGCCACCCTGGAACTCGGGCGGCGAGTCGTCATCGTCGTCGTCTTCTTCGTCGTCGTCCTCGACGTCGTCCGGATCCATCGTGCCTTCCGGGCGCTCCGACATGATGGAGTGGCCGGTCGTCGGCTCTCCGTCGTTGATCACGACCAGATACCGCATCACCTCTTCGTCGAGCTTCACCTGCCGCTCGAACTCGGGGAGGTCGACGGGGTCGGCCTGAACCTGGGCGACGACGTAGTAGCCCTGGTTCTGATTCCGGATCGGGTACGCCAGCTGGCGGATGCCCCAGAAGTCGGTCTCCTGGACGGTGCCGCCCAGTGTTCCGTGGAACTTCTCGATCTTCGCTTCGATCGCGCTCTCCTCGAGCGCGGGGTCGAAGATGTAGACGACTTCGTAGAGTCGCATGGATTTCCCTCGGTCCGTTGTGGGTACGGGCCCCACCGCGCAGGGCGCACCGTTGCGAAACGGGGGCGCCGGGTGGAGCGGGATGAATTGTCAGCCTCGAAAGGTAGGACGAGCGGTCGGCCTTTGGAAGGTCAGACGTTGAACTTGAAGAGCATGATGTCCGCGTCCTTCACCAGGTAGTCCTTCCCCTCCTGGCGGAGCTGGCCCGAATCCTTGGCGGCCTTCCACGAGCCGACCTCGACGAAGGTGTCGTACCCGATCGTCTCGGCGCGGATGAAGCCACGCTCGAAGTCGGAGTGGATCACGCCCGCGGCGTTCGGAGCCGTCGCACCCTGTCGGACGGTCCATGCCCGGGATTCCTTCTCCCCGGTCGTGAAGAAGGTCAGCAGGCCGAGCAGTTTGTAGGCCTCGTGGATGAGGCGGTCGAGTCCGGCCTCATCGAGTCCGAGCTCGTCCAGGAACATCGATCGCTCCTCGTCCTCGAGCTCGGCGAGCTCCGACTCGATCTTCGAGCAGATACGCACGATGCGGCCGTCGTCGTCGTCCTCGATCGCCTTCTGCAGGGCGACGACCCAGTCGTTCTCGCCCCCGGGAAGGTCCTCCTCCGCCACGTTCGCGACGTACAGGACCGGCTTGTTCGTGAGCAGCTGGAACTGCCTGAGAATCTGCGTCTCGTCGTCCGAGAACTCGACGGTGCGGACGGGAACCCCCTGCTCCAGCGGGGTCAGCGCCTTCTCGAGCACGGCCAGCTCCTGGATCGCCTCCTTCTCACCCGACTTCGCCTTCTTCCGCACCCGATCGATCCGCTTCTCCAGCGCCTCGAGATCCGCCAGCACCAGTTCCGTCTGGATGATGTCGCGGTCCCGGACAGGGTCCACGCTGCCGTGCACGTGCGCGATGTCGCGGTCGTCGAAGCAGCGGATCACATGAGCGATGGCGTCCACCTCCCGGATGTTGCCGAGGAACTGGTTGCCCAGCCCCTCTCCCTCGGACGCGCCCTTCACCAGGCCGGCGATGTCCACGAACTGGATGACGGTCGGGACCTTCTCCTTCGAGCCGGTGAGTTCGTGGATCCGGTCGAGCCGTGGGTCGGGCACCTCGACCGTGCCGATGTTCGGCTCGACGGTGCAGAAGGGGTAGTTCTCCGACGGGACGCCCACGGCGGTGAGCGCGTTGAAGAGCGACGACTTCCCGACATTGGGGAGTCCGACGATTCCGACCTTGAGCATGCGGTAGTCCGGAGATGGTGCGAAGAGGACGAACGGGGTGCGGTGCCCGGGTGGCACGACGCCCCGCAGCGCTCGGGATTCAGCCCTGAACGCTAACCAATTCCACCTCCGCCGTCAGCGTTATCGTGGGCCCCGTCCCCCCGGAGGCGCTGGGGTGTGATGCACCATTCGCGGCTCACCTCCGGCATGGGCGGATGCGTCCCGACCGACCGGGCCGTACCATGATCGACCCCTTTCCCGTGCCGGAGGCCTCCCGATGTTCGTCCGCAGCCTCGCAGTCCTGCTCGCGACCCTGCTTCTCCCCGCAGTGCTCACCGCTCAGCTGGATCGAGTTGCACCAGCCCCGGACGATGTCGAGACACGGCAGTACGACGGGCTCGCCGAGGGACCGTACGAAGACCTCCTGATCCGGAACGTGATGGTCCTGACAGGGCACGGAGGCCCCGGACAGGGGCCGTTCGACATCCACATCCGGGGCAACACCATCGAGACCGTGCGTGGCCACGATCCGGATCGCGAGGTCACCGCGGATCGGGTGATCGAGGGCGGCGACGGGATCTACGTGATGCCGGGCCTGATGAACCTCCACCTTCATCTACGTGAAGAGGAGCTCCCGCTCGACTACATCTTCTACATGCAGCTGGTGACCGGCGTCACGAGCATCGGGCCGGCCGAGGAGGGTCGGGTCGCGGACATTCTGGAGGCCGAGCGCGAGAACGAGATCCTGGCCCCCCGTCTCTTCCCGCTCTACGGCTGGGGGGCCGAGACGGACTACTCGGACGAGGAACTGCAGGACACCGAACTCGCCCCGGAGATCGCGGAGGAGATGATCGCGAACGGGGTGCGGCAGGTCTACCTCAACAACCTCGCCGTGACGCCGGACCTCTTCGAGGCGGCCGCGCGCTCCATCGACGCCGCAGGCGGGGTCACCGCGATCCATGTGCAGCCGCAGCACACGGCCGTCCTGAATGCGCTCGACGCGGCGCGCCGGGGGGTGTCGATGATCGTGCACCATTACGGATACGCCGAGTCCGCCCTCCCGCGGGGCGTGCAGGACTATCCTGCCGACTACCGCTACCAGGACGAGAACATCCGCTTCCGCGAGGCCGCGCGGGTGTGGCGCGAGGTGGGGACGAATCCGGAGTCGCGGGAGTTCCTGCTGAATACCCTCGTCGACTCGCTCGTGCACTTCGGGACGGTGATGCAGCCGAACCGCGCCACGTACGAGGCGAACCGCGACATCGTGCGCGCGCACGGTCTCCCCTGGCACGAGAAGTATACCCACAAGGCGCTCTGGGACTGGCACCTTCCGAGCCCCGACATGCACGCCGCCTTCCAGTACGACTGGACCTCACTGGACGAGTTCAACTGGACCTACATGTACGACCTGTGGGCGAAGATGATCTTCGAGTTCAACAAGCGGGGTGGGACGGTCGTCTTCGGCACCGACGACAACTACCAGTGGTCCACAGGCGGCTTCGGCAACATCCGTGAGCTGCAGCTCGTCCTCGAGTCGGGGATGCACCCGCTCGAGGTGCTTCGTACCGCGCAGAAGAACAGCGCCGACTTCCTCGGCGAGCCGCACCTCGGGATGATCCAGCCGGGGTATGTCGCCGACCTGCTCGTGGTCGACGGGAACCCGGCCTGGGACTTCAAGACGCTCTATCCGTTCGGCACGATCCGGATGAATCGGGAGACGCGGGAGATGTACCGGACCCGCGGGATCCTGCACACCATCAAGGACGGCATCGTGATCGAGAACGATCGCATGCTCGCCGAGATCGAGCGGATCGTCGCCGAGTCGTGGGAGGGGGCCGAGATGGACATTGTGCGAGCGCCGTTCGTGATCGGCAGCGGGGGGCGCTGAGCCTGCGGCGCTACAGGTAGAGAAGCAGGAAGCCTACCGGGATCAGCACCCCGGCCGTGGTCAGCCAGGCGCCTCGACCGGTGATGCCCTTCTTCCCCTTCAGGATGAACAGCCCGGTCAGGGCCAGGAGCGCGAGGGCCAGGGCGTAGAGATCCGCCATCCAGGTCCAGAGCCGCTTGGCCTCGTTCAGGTGCAGGAAGTTGAACGCCCTCAGCAGGAACCGGGGCCGTACCACCTCCACCGCCGCCTCGCCGGTGGTCAGGTCCACGGTGACGGTGCCGTCCTCCACGAAGATGTCCACCGTCTCGGGATCCGGGCGAAACGTCCCCCGTATCGGCCCGCCCATCCCCAGCTCGTCCAGGACGCCCCGGGCAAAGGCCGCCGAAGCCGGCGCCTGGAGATCCACCCCACCCAGCTGCACGGTCTCGCTGGTGATGCGGTAGCTGGGGTTCCAGTCCGCCCGGTGATTCACCGCCACGCCGGAGAGGGCGTACACGACGGTGAGGCCGGCGCACAGGTACCCGAGGTCCCGATGGAGGGCGATGTTCCAGCGTCGCCAGGGGATTCCCCTCCTTCTGTCCCCGGGAGGGCGAGTCCGCCGCGGGGCGGCGGACGCCTGTCCGTCTCGGGCCCCGGGAGACTCAGTCCGCGACGACGGCACCGAGGCCCCGGATCCGATAGATGGTCTGGGGGCCCTCCGGTACGGAAGCCGGGTCGAACTCGGTCCCATGCTCCTCGGCCTTGTGGCGGGCTTCCTCGAGCGCCTGCTCGTGGGTGAGCTGAAGCTCCTCGACCACGCCCTCCACGACAGCGTCCTTTCCTCGGGCGCTCAGGGGAAAGACGATGACGCCGTCGTCCACCTTGATCTGGATCTTCTCGAACTCCCGGTCGCTGGCGATGTCCATCCAGCATCCCCTGGACTCGCACACCTCCACGACCATGCCCTCCACCAGGACACGCTCACCCAGGTATCGATCCGGGGCATCCAGGATGGCGGAAACGGGGGTGACCTCGGTCAACGTCAACGCTTCGCCGTAGGGAGTGCCCCGGAAGGTGGAATCGTCCGTGACGGGCGCTTCGGACCCGGTGTCGGCGCAGGCCGTGACGGCTGCCAGGGACAGGACGAGGGCCAGAACGCGACCAGTGGCCGGTACACGACGCATGGGAGTATCTCCGTTGTAGTCGGCGCTCCCGGAGTCGTACGCCCCGGGGCGCGGGCACAGGGCTCTCCTGAACTTGGCAGACTTCGGGCATTTTCGGAGTGGGGAGATTCCCCATAGTGCGGGTCGGCCGGGGCCGAGCCGACCGATCGGGTCAACCCCGGGCCGTCGCCGAGTCGTGGGCCATCCGCTCCCGGATGCGCGGCTGGAACACCCTGACCCGCCAGCCGACGGATGGCCCGGGACCCCCGTGTGCACGACATTCCTCCGTCGGCCAGCCTCGAGGTGGCATCCTGCGACCCGCGCGACGCTGTCGTGTGCGGTCGATTCTCTTCGCCCCCACCCGATTCGTTCGTGGATACTTCCCAGCTCCTCG
>DATFJS010000083.1:0-4747 GCA_035269045.1 Longimicrobiales bacterium
AGCCGTGACGCCCGACGACACGATCCCGCTCGAGATCGACGACATCACCTCACAGGGCTCGGGCGTGGGGCGATCACCGACGGGCCGTGCCGTGTTCGTGCCCCGGACGGTGCCCGGAGACCACGTCCTGGCGCGCATCACCCGGGAGCGGACCAGCTGGGCGCGGGCCGACCTGGTCGAGGTCGTCGAGGCGTCGCCCGACCGACGTATCGCGCCGTGCGCACTCTACGATCGCTGCGGAGGCTGCCAGATCCAGCACGTCCGGTACGGTCGTCAGGTCGCCTGGAAGGCCGACCGGATCCGGGAAGCGCTCGCCCGGATCGGCGGGATCGAGCTGGACGAGATCGAGGTGGAGCCCTCGGAGTCCGAATACGGCTACCGCAACCGGGTGTCCTTCACGCTCAAGCGCCTCGGGAGCGGCCGCGTGCTCGCCGGATACCACGAACGCGACCGGCCCGGCCGGATCGTCGACGTCCACGACGAGTGCCTCCTGCCCGAGGCGGCGATCGGGCCGGTGTGGACGGAGCTTCGTGCGAAGTGGGGAGGCCGGGCGGAGCGGCTCCCCGCCGGCCGTCAGCTCCGCCTGACGCTCCGGGCCGTCGAGGACGGCGTGGTGCTGGTCGTTGAGGGGGGGCACCCCGGGAACGACGACAGTCGGCGCGCGGGGGAACTCATCGAGGGGATCGGCGATCTGCTCGCGATCTGGCACCGCCCGGAGAAGGCGGAGCGCCCGCTGCTCCTCGCGGGTGAGCCGTCGGTCCGGGACCGGTGGTTCGGTGAGGAACTCGCGCTCGAGTCCTCCGCCTTCCTGCAGGTGAATCGGGAGGGCGCGCACGCGGTGCACCGGTCCGTGCTGGGCGAGCTCGGCAACCCGGAGGGTCTCCGGATCGTGGATGCCTACGCCGGTGTGGCGGGATACGGCCGGCGACTGGCCCGACATGGTGCCGAGGTCGTGGCGATCGAATCCGATCCGGTGGCCGCACGGATGGCCCGCACGGACGCGCCGGACGGCCTCGTCGTGGTCGAGGGCCGCGTGGAGGATCGTCTGGCCGACCATCTCCCCGCGGATCGCGTCGTGCTGAATCCGCCGCGGACGGGTGTGGACGAGGCGGTCACCGGTGCGCTTCTGGATGCGTCCGCGTCCCGGCTCGTGTACGTGAGCTGCGATCCCGCGACGCTCGCCCGCGATCTCGAGAGGCTCTCCGATCGCTACGTGGTCCGACGTGTGCGCGGCTTCGACCTCTTTCCCCAGACGGCGCACGTCGAGACCGTGGTAACGCTCGACGCCCGTGCCGACGGACCCGCTTCCGCGGTGGACGCCGGCGACGACCCACCCTCCACCTCCTGACCCGCATGCACTACTTCGTGCGACTCGACGACGGCGATCCCATCGAGCTGGACACCGGCCCCGCCGGCCTCACCCTGGGGGACGAGAGTCTCGACACGGACCTCCGTCGGATCGAGGGGACCGACGTCTGGCTCCTCCGCGTGGGCCGGCGCGTGCACCGGGTCGTGGCCCTGCGAGGGGACGGCCAGGGTCGCTGGGATCTGCTGGTGGACGGCGTGCCGGTGCGGACGGAGGCGCTCGACGCCCGCACGAAGCATCTGCGGGAAATGACGAGTGCGCTGGCCGGGGCGGCCGGCCCGAAGCCCGTCGTGGCGCCGATGCCCGGTCTCGTCATGCGGATCGACGTGGAGGAGGGGGACGTCGTCGAGGAAGGCCGGGGCGTCGTGATCGTGGAGGCGATGAAGATGGAGAACGAACTCGTGGCCGAGGGTGCCGGACGCGCCGTTCGGATCGCCGTCTCCGAGGGGGACGCGGTCGAGAAGGGCCAGGTGCTGGTCGAGTTCGAGGCGCTGGTCGAGGAGGGAGAGGAGGACGCATGAGCGACGACGTGACGACCGACTCGGGGATTCCGCTCGACGCCGTGTATGGACCGGAGGACCGGACCGACGATCCGGCCGCGTCCCTGGGAGAGCCGGGCGAGTTCCCGTTCACGCGGGGCGTCTACCCGACGATGTACCGCGGCAAGGTGTGGACGATGCGGCAGTATGCCGGGTTCGGCACCGCGGCCGAGACCAATCGTCGGTACCACTACCTGCTCGAGCGCGGGCAGACGGGGCTGAGCGTCGCCTTCGACCTTCCCACCCAGATGGGCTACGACTCCGATCACGGAATGTCGGCGGGAGAGGTCGGACGGGTCGGCGTCGCGATCGACACGATCGAGGACATGCGCACCCTGTTCGACGAGATCGACCTCGGTGCCGTCTCCACGTCGATGACGATCAACGCGACCGCGGCGATCCTGCTGGCGTTCTACGTGGCCGTGGCGGACGAGCGGGGCATCGACCGCGCCCGCCTCGCCGGGACGATCCAGAACGACGTACTGAAGGAGTACATCGCGCGGGGCACCTACATCTATCCGGTCGACGCATCGCTGCGGCTCATCTCGGACGTGATGGCGTTCTGCGCCGACGAGGTGCCTCGGTGGAATACGATCTCCATCTCGGGCTATCACATCCGGGAGGCGGGGTCGACGGCGCCGCAGGAGGTGGCCTTCACCTTCGCGAACGGTCTCGAGTACGTGCGTCGCGCCCTCGACGCGGGCATCGAACTCGAGGACTTCGCGCCGCGGCTCTCCTTCTTCTTCGCCGCGCACAACGACTTCCTGGAGGAGATCGCCAAGTTCCGCGCCGCGCGGCGGCTCTGGGCCCGGCTCATGAGGGAGCGGCACGGCGCCTCCGACCGCGCCGCGCGCCTCCGCTTCCATACGCAGACCGGCGGGTCGACCCTCACGGCGCAGCAGCCGATGAACAACGTCGTGCGCGTGACCGTCCAGGCGCTCTCGGCGGTGCTGGGCGGCACCCAGTCGCTCCACACCAACGGGTATGACGAGGCGCTCGCCCTGCCCACGGAGGAGTCCGCGCGCATCGCACTCCGAACGCAGCAGATCCTGGCCGAGGAGTCGGGTGTGGCGCGAAGCGTCGATCCGCTGGCCGGCAGCTACCTGATCGAGTCGCTGACCGACGAGATCGAGGAGCGGGCGCGCGAGTACCTCGACCGGATCGACGATCTGGGGGGAGCGGCCCGGGCGGTCGAGTTCATGCAGGAGGAGATCCATCGTGCCGCATACCGGCACCAGCTCGACATCGAGTCGGGGGACCGGGCAGTGGTGGGCGTGAATCGTCACACCGAGGAGGAGGCCGAGGCGAGGATCGCCCAGCCGGACTACTCGGCGCTCGAGGGTGAGCAGGTGGGGCGGCTCGCCGCCTTCCGGGAGCGGCGCGACGCGGCGGCGGTCGAGGCCGCCCGCGCGGCGATCCGCGAGGCGGCGACGGGCGACGCCAACCTCATGCCCCCGATCGTGGCCGCGGTTAAGGCCCGTGCGACGCTCGGGGAGATCTCGGACACGCTGCGTTCCGTGTGGGGTACCTACTCCGGCTCCCAACTCCCGGCGCCCCCGGAAAAGGCCTAGATTACAGGGCTCGGGGTCCTCCCGGGTCCTCAGCCGGACGGCGGGTCCGGATGTCGGGGACCAGCGCGCACATTTTCGCCTCCGAAGCCCATGCCCACGTACGAATATCGTTGCCCGAACGGTCACGCGTTCGAGGTCTTCCAGAGGATGTCCGACGAGCCCGGCGCAGCCTGCCCGGAATGCGGAGCTGCCGCGGAACGCCAGCTCTCCGGCGGCGCCGGATTCCTGTTCAAGGGGGACGGCTTCTACATCACCGACTACCGCAGCGACAGCTACAAGAAGGCTGCGGCGAAGGAGAAGGAGGCGGCGAAGGGCGGCTCCGGAAGCTCCGGGCCCGGTGAGTCCGCAGCCTCCTCGTCGGACGCGTCTGCCTCCGGTTCGTCCTCGCAGGCTTCGCCGAAACAGTCCGGCAGCGGAAGCACGGACACGTGAGCGAAGATCGCCTCAGGGCCGCGCTCGCAGCTGCCCTCTCGTCGCTCGGGGTGGAGGATGTCGACCCGCACCTCGAGCGCCCGCGTGACCCCGATCACGGCGATTTCGCGACGAATGTCGCGATGACGCTGGCCGGGCGCCTGAAGCGGCCGCCCCGTGCGATCGCCGAGGAGCTCGCCTCGGCCGTCGACCGGGATGCGGCCGGTATCACCTCCATCGAGGTGGCGGGCCCCGGCTTCCTCAACTTCCGTCTCTCCACCGACTCCGTCGCGGAGGTGCTGGTCGACATCTGCGCCCATGGCGAGGACTTCGGTCGAAGCCACGAGGGGAAGGGACGCAAGGTGGTGGTCGAGTGGGTCTCGGCCAATCCGACGGGCCCGCTCCACCTCGGCCACGGACGGCAGGCGGCGCTCGGGGATGCCATTTCGTCGCTCCTCGAGTCGACGGGATGGCAGGTGCACCGCGAGTACTACTACAACGACTCGGGCAAGCAGATGGACCGGCTGGCCTCGAGCGTGTGGGCCAGGTACCAGCAGTTGCTCGGTGAGGAAGCCGACGTACCGGAGGACGGCTACCAGGGCGAGTACGTCTCGGACGTCGCCGGCGTGGCGCAGGAGGAATACGGCGACCGGTTCCGCAGCGACGACTCCGACGAGGCGCTCGAGGCGATGCGGAAGGTCGGCGTCGCCACGCTCAGGGCCGAACAGGATCGGGACCTCGCCGACTTCGGCGTGGTGTTCGACGAGTACTTCCTCGAATCGTCGCTCTACGAGACCGGGGAAGTCGACCGGACGGTCGAGCGTCTCCGCGAGACGGGGCTCGTCTACGAGAAAGACGGC
>DATFJS010000084.1:0-12954 GCA_035269045.1 Longimicrobiales bacterium
CCGCGGTGGGCTGGGGCCCCGCCTTCCTCCTGCTTGCCGCGGGCCCGCTCTTCGGGATCGAGGCGATGCGAAGATTCTCGAAGAGTCGCAGCGCCGCCCGCGCGTGACCCGCGCGTGACCGGCGCTGGGCCGGTCCGGACGTCTCGCGGTCGTCGCCCTCTCCGCCCCCTCGCGATACCTTCCCGCCACCCCCCGTCCAGCCCCCACCCACGATGCGAAGACTCCGGCGTTATCTCCTCGAGGGCCTCGCGCTGGTGGTGCCGATCGGTGCCACCGCATGGATCCTTCTCTGGCTCTTCCGGTCCCTCGACGGCATCCTCGCGCCCTACATCGAGCCCATCTTCGGCCGGACCGCACCCGGACTGGGACTCCTGGCTCTCGTCGTGGTGCTCGTCGCGACCGGCTGGATCGCCGAGCTGGCGGTCGGCCGGCGCCTGACGAAGCTCTGGGCGATGGCAGTGGAGCGGGTGCCCCTGGTGCGGCCCCTCTACCGCGGCACCAGCCGCATCGTCGACGCAATCGTGGGAGAGGAGAGCCGCGCGTTCAAGGAGGCGGTGCTCTTCGAGTATCCCTCGCCCGGTACGTGGTCCGTCGGATTCGTCACGGGGGATGCGCCCTCGCCGCTGCCGCCGGACGTCGAGACGCCCGCGGTCACGGTCTTCCTCCCGACGGCTCCGAATCCCATGTCGGGCTTCCTGCTCATCGTGCCCCGCAGCCGGACGCACACCCTCAGCACGCCGCCGGACGAGGCCCTCACATTCGTCCTCTCGATGGGCTCGGCGCGCGTCGACCTCGGAGCCCGGTGAGCCTGCGCTTCATCGGCGCGGACCGCGCGACCCCGGGGACGGGGGGTGACGGCGCCGGAGTCGGCTGGGCCGAGGCGATCGACGGCGGGACCGCCCCCGACGGGAGTCTGTGGGTCCCGACCGAACTGCCGCCGACGTTCGTCGAGACCTCCACCGGAAGGGACCCGGGGCCGTTCGGTCCGTGGGCGGCGCAGCGGGCCCGCACCTGGCTCGACGACGACGTCGCCGGTGCCGATCTCGATGCCGCACTCGATCTGCCCGTTCGCGTTCGCTCGCTCGGCGATGGCATCGATCTCCTGGATCTCACACGCGGTCCGACGGGGGCGTTCAAGGATGTGGGCGCGCGGGTTCTCGCCGCCCTGTGGAGCGTCACGGCCCGTTCGGACAGCCGCCCACGCACCGTTCTGACCGCGACGTCCGGAGACACCGGGGGCGCGGTGGCCGCGGCCGTCGAGGGTGTGTCCGGCCTCCGGGCGGTCATTCTGTTTCCTCTCGGCCGGGTCTCGGACGTCCAGCGCCGTCAGTTCACGACCCGGGCGTCGACGGTGACGGCGGTGGGTGTGCGTGGGACGTTCGACGACTGCCAGAGGCTCGCCCGAGGGGCCTTCGCGGACGACGACCACGTCGAGACGTTCGCACTCGTGTCCGCGAACTCCATCAACCCGGGTCGACTCCTTCCCCAGACGCTCTACTACGGCTGGGTTTCCGCTGGCGGTCGCGCCGAAGGGGCCCCACGACCCGTCGTGGTGCCGTCCGGGAATCTGGGGAACGTGACGGCGGCCGTACTCGCTAGATGCATGGGTGCGGAGCTCGGTGACCTTCACGCCGTGGTCAACGAGAACGACGCGCTGGTGCGCGCCGCGCAGGGGAGCCCGGGCGGTGCCGAGGACGGCCCGGAGAGCGCGGTGCGAACCGATTCCAGTGCGATGGATGTGGCCGCTCCCTCCAACCTCGCACGCCTCGAGTGGCTCTCGGCGCGGACGGACACCAGGCTGTCGGATCTCGTGAACCCGACCTCGATCGGCGTGGAGGAGGCGCGCGACGCGCAGCGATGGGCGTTCCGCCGGCATTCGGTGATGATCGACCCGCACACCGCCACGGGCGTGGCGCGTGCCCGTCGCATGATCCGCGACCACCCGGGGGCCCGGCCCCTGGTCGTCGAGACGGCTCACCCCGGGAAGTTTCCCACGGTCGTGCCTGAGGTCCTTGGCCGTCCTGCCCCCGAGGCGGAATGGCTTCAGCGCTCGGGCGAGGAGCACTGGGTGGAGATCGACGCCGACCCCGAGGCGCTCGTGGCGATCCTCGACGAAGGGCTCGGACGATGAATGTCCGGCGCTTCGAGGTACGGGTCCCGGCGTCGACGTCCAATCTCGGCCCCGGGTTCGACTGCCTCGGTCTGGCGGTCGACCGATATCTGGAGCTCAGGTGGGACGAGCAGGGCGGGGCGGGGCTCGTACGATCCGGAGAGCGCCCGCCGGACGGGTTCGGCGACCGGCTCGCGGGTGGTCTGGCCGCGCTGGGCCTCCCGGATACGGGAACCCTCGCGATCCACTCGAACATACCGGTCGGTCGGGGACTCGGATCGTCGGCGGCGCTGACCGTCGCGCTGACGGTTCTGGACGCGGCACGGCGAGGCGCCGCCGTCGAGAGATTCGACCTGCTGCGGACGGTCGCCGCCGACGAGGGTCACCCGGACAACGCCGCCCCGGCCGTCGTCGGCGGGCTGGTGAGCGCCATGATGAACGGCGCGGAAGTGTCGGCGATCCCGCTTCCCCTCTCGGACAGCCTGGGCTGGGCGTGGGCCGCACCCGGCGTGCCCGCCTCCACCGAGGCGATGCGCGCCGCACTTCCGGAGCACGTGGATCACGCCGCCGCCGTGCGGAACGCGGCGCGCCTGGCCCAGTTGCTCCCCGCGCTGGCGGTGGGGGACGGCCCGGTGCTCGCGAGGGCGATGCAGGACGAGCTCCACGTGCCGATGCGCCTCCCCCTGATTCCGGGTGGAGCGGCGGTCCGCGATGCCGCGGTCGACGCGGGCGCCTGGGCCTGCACGATCTCCGGGGCTGGCTCGGGGATGATCGCGGTGAGTCCCCGGGGTGCCGTGGCGCGCGTCGTGTCCGTGATGGCCGACGCCTTTCGTGCCGTCGACCCCGACCCGGACTCCGTCGTCGCGTTCGAGCTGCGACCCGACCTCCGAGGGGCCCGATGGGGACCGGAGCTCAGTCCTCCGACAGACCGCGAGGTCGAACCGCCGACTCGACGAGGCTGAGCCCGGCGTCGACGACCAGGGCCAGGAGCGCCGCGGGCAGCGCGCCGGAGATGATCAGACGTTCGTCGCTGAGAGCGAGGCCGGCCACGATCGGGTCGCCGAGGCCGCCCGCCCCGATGAAGGCGGCGAGCGTCGCGGTGCCGACCGCGATGACCGCCGACACCCGGACGCCCGCCATCACCACCGGGGCGGCGAGCGGAAGCCGCACGCGAAGCAGGATCTGACCGTCGGTCATCCCCAGCGCGCGGGCCGCGTCCACGGCATCCGGGTCGGCGTCGCGCACCCCCGACCAGGTGTTCCGCAGGATCGGAAAGACCGCGTAGAGGAAGAGCGCGATCACCGCCGGGCCGACGCCGATGCCGAAGAGCGGAATCATGAAGGCCAGGAGGGCGATGCTCGGGATGGTCTGAAGCACTCCCGTCGCGCGCACGACCGGCTCCGCGACCGTCGGTCTCCGGGCGAGGGTGACCCCCAGCGGGACGGCGAGCAGCGTGGCCGCCCCGAGTGCGATCGCGACCAGCCACAGATGGCGAAGTGTCTGTCGGGCGGTCTCGCCCCGGCGCGACCAGATGAACTCCGCCAGACCGGTGTCGGCCACGTCCGGCGACGGCGTGGCGGTCGTGGCGCCGGGAGCGCCGAGTGAGAGACCCGCCAGGAGCTCGGCCGCGACGACGGCGGGCTCCTGTCCGTCCACCTCGATGCGACGATTGGCTCGACGCATCGTGGCGGCGTCGAGTCGTCCGGACAGGGGGGCGAGCGCAGCGACCACGTCCGGGCGCGCAGCGGCGAGTCCGGGCCGGAGGAGTGCGGCCGCCTCGTAGGGCGGAAAGAAGTCGGCGTCGTCGTCCAGCACGACGAGGCCGTACCTGTCGAGACCCCCGTCGGTGGTGTAGCCGTCGATCACGTCCACCGCACCTTCCGCGATCGCGGGGTACTTCACGGACTGCAGCAGGGGACGGGTCTCCTCGAACCGGAGGTCGTACGTCGCGGCCAGACCCGGGAGTCCGTCCGGTCGCCCGATGAAGTCGGGAGAAAATCCTGCCACCAGATCCGGCGCGGCGGCGGCGAGATCCGACAGGGTCCGGAGATTCAGCGAGTCCGCGGTTTCGGGGCGGACGGCGATGGCATAGCTGTTCTCGAAGCCGAGAGGGGGCATCCAGCGGACGCCGTAGCGTTCCATGAACCGGGTCGAGACGATGCCGTAGACGTCCGCCGCATCCCCCTCCGGCTCGAGCCCGAGAATCGCGACCAGCCCGGTCCCCGTGTACTCGGGATACACGTCGATCGCGCCCGTCCGGAGGGCGCGGAAGGCGAGATCGGTGGCGCCCAGCCCGGGACGGCGATCGACAGGAATGCCCACCGCCTCCAGTCGCTGAGCGAACAGCTCGGCGAGGAGGAAGCTCTCGGCGAAGGGTTTCGACGCGACGACGATCGGCTCCGTCGGGACGGACCCCGACACCTCCTGGCCCGTCAGGGAGGTCGCCGGGCCGAACACCGTCGACAGCAGAAGGACCAGGGCGGCACCCCGGCTCCGCAGGCTGGCGCCAGCCGTCATGGCGCGACTGCGGAGCCGAGCCCGCGGTCCAGAAGCTCAGTGACGTACGGGTCCGACGGCGCGGCTCGCAGCCGATCCAGGGTGTCCGCCTGGAGGACACGGCCGTCCTTCATGACCGCGATCCGGTCCGCCAGCTCGGCGGCCTCGTGCAGGTCGTGGGTGACCAGCAGGACCGTGACGCCCGCATCCCGGATGAGGGCCCCCAGTTCGTGGCGGAGTTCCGCGCGTGCGAGCGCGTCCAGCGCCCCGAGCGGTTCGTCCATCAGGACGAGGTCGGGGCCGGCCGCGAGGGCCCGAGCCAGGGCGGCTCGCTGGCGCTGTCCCCCGGAGAGCGTACGCGGCCAGCGGTCGGCGAACTCCACCGCCGGGAGCCCGACACGTTCGAGCGCGGCCCGCGCGGCCGCCTCCGGGTTCGACCGGCCGAGGAGCGTCGGGACCAGGGCGACGTTCCGCCCCACCGTCCAGTGGGGAAGCAGGCCACCCTGCTGTGGCACGTAGCCCATGGAGCGACGCAGGGCCACCGGGTCGGAGTCGGCGACCGCGCGCCCCCGAACGCGCAGCCTGCCGGTCGACGGGCGGACCAGCGCGTTGAAGCATCGCAGCAGCGTGGTCTTTCCGCTGCCGCTCTCTCCGACCAGGGCGAGGCACTCTCCATCCGTCACGCGGAGGTCCGCTCCCTGGAGGGCCGCGACTTCGCCGAAGGCGTGCGAGACCCCGTCCGCTTCGAGAACCGCGGCGGCGTCCGCGCGGCGAGGAGGGGTGTGGGTGGACATCGTCGGGAACGGAATCGGGGATGCGGTGATTGGTGAAGGAGCCGAGGGGGAGCGTACTCTGCCGCCCCGAATCGACGCAAAGACGCGCCCCGCCGTGGGAAGGACTTCCGCCAGATGGACACTTCACCGGGCCGAGCCCTGACCCGTGCCCAGATCATCGAGCTTCTGACGGAGGCTCGTGCTCGAACGCTGCTGCTCGTTTCCTCGCTTTCGGACGAGGACCTCCGCAGGCAGCACGACCCCCTCATGTCCCCGATCGTCTGGGACCTGGGTCACATCGCGCACTTCGAGGAGGTCTGGCTGCTCGAGAACGTCTCCGGGGGTGAGACCGGCTCCGAAGGACTTCGCGGGATGTACGACCCGTTTCGGAATCCGCGCGCGTCCCGCGCGGACCTGGCGCTGCCCAGCGGGGCGGAGGCGCGGGACTTCCTGAGGGCGGTCCGCCGGGCGGTCGCGGATCAGGTGCCGACGCTCGACCTCGAGGGCCGCACGCCGCTCCTCCGGGACGGCTTCGTGTTTCGCATGGTCCTCCAGCACGAGTACCAGCACAACGAGACCATTCTCCAGACGCTCCAGCTCAAGCAGGGGGAGCCGTATCCGGCCCCGCGGGCGTTCGACGTGCCGGATCCGGCGCCCGGGCCCGGCGGCGACATGGTGCGTGTGCCGGCGGGTCGCGTACCGATCGGTACCGACGACCGCTCGGCTGCGTACGACAACGAGCGCCCCCTCCACCACGTCGATCTCTCCGCGTTCGACATCGACCGCACCCCGGTGACGAACGGCGACTACCTGCGGTTCATGGAGGACGGGGGGTACGAACGGGAGGAGCTCTGGGCGCCGGAGGGACTCGCCTGGATCCGGGAGCAGGGCATCACGCACCCGAAGTACTGGGAGCGCCACGAGGGGGCATGGCGGGTCCGGCGGATGGATCGGGTCGGGCCGCTGCCTCTCGACCACCCGGTCTGCCACGTGGCCTGGTGGGAAGCGGACGCGTACGCCCGGTGGGCCGGAAAACGGCTGCCGACGGAGTTCGAGTGGGAGGCCGCGGCCCGGTGGGAACCGGACACGGGCCGGACCCGACGGTTCCCCTGGGGCGACGAGCCGCTCACCCCGGGCGTCGCCAATGTGGATCAGCTCATGTTCGACACCTCACCCGTGGACGCCTGGCCCGACAACGTGGGCCCGACCGGCGCATATGGCCTGATCGGCGACGTGTGGGAGTGGACGTCGTCGGACTTCGGGCCGTACCCGGGCTACCAGACGTTTCCGTACCCGGAATATTCCGAGGTCTTCTTCGGGAACGAGTACAGGGTGCTCCGCGGAGGATCGTGGGCCACGCGGCCGGGTGCTCTGCGGACGACGTTCCGGAACTGGGACTACCCCATCCGACGCCAGATCTTCGCCGGCTTCAGGTGCGCCTGCGATGTCTGACGCGGAGGAGTTGCGCCAGCTCGCCGCGGGCCTGGCCGCCCCGCAGAAGCACGTGGATTCGAAGTATTTCTACGACCAGCGGGGCTCCGAGCTGTTCGACGAGATCACGACGCTGGCCGAGTACTACCCGACCCGGACCGAGGTCCGGCTCCTGGAGCGCTGGGCCGCACCGCTCGTGGAGCAGGTCGGTCCCTCCGCCCTCCTCGAACTCGGAGCGGGAAGCGCCAGAAAGACGCGCCTGCTGCTCGGTCCGCTCGAACGGGTGTCACCGGGGGCCACCTACATCCCGCTGGACGTGAGCGACGTCTTCCTCGCGGAAACCGCGCGCGAACTCCGTGCCGAGTTCCCACGTCTGCGGGTGACCCCGCTGGTCGGGGACTTCACCCGGGACATCGAGCTCCGTGAGCCACTGCCGAGGCCGGCGCTCTTCGCCCTGCTCGGGAGCACGATCGGGAACTTCGACGACGAGCGGGCCATCGGGATCCTGAGCCATGTCACGGAGCACATGCGGTCGGGGGACCGACTTCTCCTGGGTGTGGACCTGCGGCCGGGGCCGACGAAGCCGAAGGAAGAACTCGAGGCGGCCTACAACGACGGGCGAGGGGTCACGGAGGAATTCAATCTGAACCTGCTGCGAGTCCTGAACGACCGATACGCCACGGACTTCGATCCGTCGGACTTCGAACACGTGGCCTTCTACGACGACGCCCGTCACCGGATCGAGATGCACCTGAAGGCCCGCCGGGCCTCCACGGTGCTGGTACCGGGGGTCGGGACGGTCGATTTCGAATCGGGCGAGACGCTCCGGACCGAGATCTCGAGGAAGTACGACCGCGTCGGGATCGAGTCGATCTTCCGCCGCTCCGGACTCGAGATTGCGGAGTGGCTGGACGCGGACGACAGGTACGCGCTCGCGGTCGGTCGGGTCCGGACATGACACCCACGCCGCTCGAGCGCATCGTTCGGGATCAGTTCCGGGCGTCCGACCCCGACCTCGACCTTCGGGTCGGCGTCGAGATCGAGTTTCTCTGCTTCGACCGGGAGACGCGGCGCCCTGCTCCGCCGATCGAGGCGGCCGGTCCGGATGGGTCCGTGCCCGGGACGGTGTCGGTCGTGGCGGAGCTCGCTGCACGTCGGGGCTGGCTGCGGGCCGAAGGACCCGGACTTCCGCGCTTCGTGCGCAGCGACGGAACGGTCGTCTCATGGGAGCCGGGCGGGCAGATCGAGATCGCGACCCCCCCGATGCCGTCGCTGGACGATGTGGACGCGATGATCACCGGCACGGTCGGCGAGGTCACCGTCGCCCTCGAGGAGCACGGCATCGGTCTGCTGGCGCGCGGCCTCGATCCGTGGACGCCGGTCGACGTCCCGCAGCTGTGGCTCGATCACCCACGCTATCGGAGGATGAGCGCGCACTACGACCGGGGCGGGCCGGAGGGGCGGCGGATGATGCGGCAGTCCGCCGCCGCACACGTGAACCTCGACTTCGGACGCGACCCGATCGCGCGGTGGAACCGGGCGAACCTCCTGCTTCCGGCGGCGATCGCCATCTTCGCGAACTCCCCGACGGTGGAGGGGCGTCCGGGATGGCGTAGCGAGCGCGCGCGCGCCTGGCGGACGCTCGACCCGAGCCGTACGGGAGCCTTTCCGCCGGCCCCCGACCCGCCCGCGGAGTACCTCGAGTTCGCGCGCCGGGCCTCCGCCTTTCTCCTGGGAGAGGAGGGAGGGCCCGCGGTTCCTTGGCGCGAGACGGGGTGCGACGACGAGGCGGCCTGGCGGAGCCACCTCTCCACGCTCTTTCCGGAAGTTCGGCCTCGGACCTATCTGGAGGTCCGATGTGTCGACTCGCTACCGCCGCACCACGTGACCCTCGCGGCCGCCTTTCTGGCGGGGGCCGTCTACGGGTCGGCGGAGCCACCCACGGACCTCCCCCCCACGAAGGAACGGCTGCGGACCGCCGGACGCGATGGCCTCGGAGATCCGGCGATGCGGGAGGAGGCGATGGGGTGGTGGGCGGTGGCCCGGGCCGGTCTGGTCGAACTCGGGGCCGACTTCGCCTCGGCGACGATTCTGGAGAAGCTCGACGACTTCGTCTCGACCTTTACCCGGACCGGCCGGGATCCGGGATCAGCGCCCGAGGAGTGGGTGATCCCTCAGAGGAGTGCCACCTCCGCGCTCCCCTGACGCATGCGGACGACCGCGTGGTCGGGCACCCTGCGCCAGGCGTCCGATTCGTCCAGACGCTCCGATGCGAGCAGCATACCGTCCGCCGCCATGCCGCTCCGCTCCAGGAGGTAGAGCGAGTTCACGGCGCCGTTCACCGCGGTGTGCAGGGCGGTGACCTCCTCGGGGCCGGACAGGACCATGGTGAGCGGGGCCGTTTCGGAGGAACCGAGGCGCGCCTGCACCAGGTCCCGGACGGTGACGAGCGCGGTGGCGGGATCCTCGCCCGACGCCATGGAGGTCAGCACCAGGTGGAAGAGGGTCTCGGCGTCCGAGACCCCCTCGAGTCGGGCATAGTGACCATCGCTCAGGTGAGCCCGCAGGCCGCGCATGTGTCGGGCACGGAACGCCGGAACGTAGCCGTTGAGCGCGAAGGCCCAGCGATCACGGGTGATCGGCAGGAGACCCGTCCGGTCGACCGGGAGCCCGGGGGTCGTGTTCCGAAGTGCGGCCAGGACCCGGCCGGCCGACAGGGTCGAGAGAAGGCGGGGCAGGTCCGGGTCGAACCAGATGGGCTCCGCCCGTGCGAGTCGGACGGGGCGCTCCGTGCCCGGTGGCCACCAGGACACGCCCCAGCCGTCGACGTTCACGGACCCCGAGAGAAGCTCCTCGGGAGCCCACGATTGCCGGTACAGGGAGTGGGTGCCCCCGAAGACGATACGTTCGAGCGGCAGGGAGCTTCCCTGATAGGCGACGAGTCGGCACATGGTCGCAAGCTGCCGGGGGGCGAGACGTCGCGCCAGCCGGGTCCCGGAACCCGCGTGGACCGCCCCGGACGGGAGGGCGCACGATCTCCCGATTCGTTCCGTTGCCTGCGCGTTACGGAATTGCGTACCTTCGTGCCGTCCTTGTCCCCCCTCGGGCGAAGCCGAGCGGGGGCGACGAACCTCCTGCGAGAGCCAAGCTCATGCTACGCACCCTCGTTCGAATTTCCTCGTTTCTCGGTCTGTCCCTCCTGTTGACCGCTGGGCCGGCCATGGCCCAGCAGGGCACGATCTCCGGGCTCGTGTTGAACGCGGAGACCGGGACGCCGATCGAGACCGCACAGATCACGATCCTCGGAGCGGGGGACGCTCAGGCGGGCGGTGTGCTCACCGACGCGGAGGGCCGGTTCACCGTGCAGCTCCCGCCGGGCGGGTACTCGCTCGTCGCGCAGTTCGTGGGCTACGGACAGGAGAGAGTCGACGACGTCCGGGTGTCCGCGGGCGCGGTAACCGAGCTGACGATCGAGCTCGAGTCCACCGCGCTTCAGCTCAATCCGATCATCGTGACGGCGTCACGACGTCAGGAGAAGGCGCTCGAGTCACCGTCGAACGTCGTGACCATCGGCGCCGACCGTATCCAGGAGCGAGCCGCCGTCTCGACGGTGGAGAACGTGAAGAATCTCCCGGGCGTCGACGTGGTCCAGTCGGGCCTGACGTCCGCGAACGTGGTGACACGCGGGTTCAACAACGTCTTCTCCGGCGCCCTGCTGGTGATGACGGACAACCGCTACGCATCGGTGCCGTCGCTCCGGTTCAACGCCTTCAACATGCTTCCGCCGAACCAGTTCGACGTCGAACGGATCGAGGTCCTGCTGGGACCGGCGGCGGCGGTCTACGGACCCAACTCGGCCAACGGGGTGATGCACATCATCACGTCGTCGCCCATCGACGACCAGACGTCGAAGATCTCCCTCGCCGCGGGTGAGCGCTCGGTCTTCCAGACCCAGTTCCGCGCCGGCACCGCATTCAGCGAGAAGGCGGGTCTCAAGATTTCGGGTTCGTACTTCCGCGGTGACGAGTGGGAGTACGTCGACCCCGTCGAGCAGTCGGAGAAGGCCGCCGCGGATCCGGATCGGATCGGGCAGGAGCGCTTCGACAGGATCGCCAACCGCGACTTCAATGCGGAGCGGTACGGTGGTGAGGTGCGTCTCGACCTCCGCCCGGCGGACGATACGGAGATCATCGTGTCGGCCGGGGCCAACAACCTGGCCAACAACATCGAGCTGACCGGGATCGGAGCGGGGCAGGGCCGGGACTGGATCTACTCCTACGGCCAGCTTCGGTTCACCAAGGGCCGCACCTTCGCCCAGGCCTTCATCAACCAGTCGGACGCCGGAGAGACCTACTTCCTGCGGACCGGGCTGCCCGTCGTCGACAAGTCGCGCACGCTCGTGGGGCAGGTGCAGCAGGGGATCGCCTTCGGAGACGCCGTGGACCTCATCGGCGGCCTCGACCTCCAGTACACGGAGCCGCGCACCGAGGGGACGATCAACGGTCGCAACGAGGACGATGACGAGATCACCGAGATCGGCGGATACCTCCAGACCGAGATCGCCCTGACCGACCAGATCGACTTCGTCGGCGCCGCCCGGCTCGACAGCCACAGCGAGCTGGAGGACCCGGTCTTCTCACCACGTGCCGCGCTGGTGTATCGGCCGGCGGAGAACCAGAACTTCCGAGTCAGCTTCAATCGCGCGTTCTCGACGCCCTCGACCAACAACCTCTTCCTCGACCTGGTCGCGGGAAGCATTCCGGGGACCGGGTACGACGTTCGGACGGTCGGTGTGCCCTCGTCGGGATTCACCTTCGAGAACGAGTGCACGGGTGGAATTTCCAGCCTGTGCATGTTCTCGCCCTTCGCCCCGACGGGCGCGGGCGCGCTGCCCGCGACGGGCGCGCCCTTCTGGAACGGGATCGTGAACGCCCTCGTTCCGGCGCAGCTGGCCCCGCTTCTGTTCGTGGCGGATCCGTCGAGCGCCCCCGCGTCGATCCTCCGCCGGTTCAACCAGGAGCAGGAGACGTTCCTCCTCGACGAGCAGGGTCCGTCGGAGATCACGCGCATCGAGCCGACGATCTACAACAACTTCGAGGTCGGCTACAAGGGACTCATCGGTGAACGTCTCCTCATCTCGGTGGACCTCTACTCGCAGCAGATCCGGGACTTCGTCGGGCCGCTGCGGACGGAGACGCCGACGGTTCACTACAATCCGGCCGAGGTGCAGTCCTTCGTGCTCGGACGGCTCGGGCCCGCGATTCAGGGTGGCCTCGTGACGCAGGAGCAGGCGCAGGCGATCATCACCGGGCTGGCGAGCATTCCCGTGGGGACCGTGTCCCCCGATCAGCTCGGGAGCACCGACATCCTGCTCACGTACCGGAACTTCGGTGACGTGGACTTCTGGGGTTCGGACCTGGCGTTCCAGTTTCTCGCGACGGACCGACTCTCGTTCACCGGAAGCTACTCGTACGTGAGCCAGGAGTGCTTCGACTTCAACGGTGACGGCGACTGCACCGGCGCGGTCGACATCTCGCTGAACGCGCCCCAGAACAAGGGCTCGCTCGGGATCCGATGGTCGGACCGCGTGACGGGCCTCACCCTCGAGGGCCGGGGCCGCTACGTGGACGAGTTCGTGATGAACTCGGGCGTCTACATCGGCACGGTCGAGAGCTACGCGGTGTTCGACGCGAACATCGGGTACCAGCTGCCCTTCGCGCCGTCCGCGACGGTGACGCTCACGGCCACCAACGTGTTCGACAACATGCATCAGGAGTTCGTGGGCTCGCCGGAGATCGGGCGTCTGCTGCTCGCGCGCCTGACGTACGAATTCTGAGTTCCACCGGTCCGCTCGCGCGGATCGGGCACTAGATTACGGGGTCCGGGGCCGAAAGCCTCGGGCCCCGTTCCCGTTCCTGCCGATTTCAACCCGTCCGGACCGCCATGGCCACGTCAGACAAGGGCGCCCTCTGGGGTGGACGCTTCGAAGGCTCGATGCATCCGACAATGGTCCCCCTGAACCTCAGCCTCGACGTCGATCATCGACTCTGGCGACAGGACGTCCGGGGTTCGATGGCGTGGGCGCGGGCGCTGGGAAGGGCGGAGGTGCTGTCGGAGGAGGCTGCCGAAGAACTCGTCGCGGGG
>DATFJS010000085.1:0-4785 GCA_035269045.1 Longimicrobiales bacterium
GTGCGGCCTTGAGGGCGAACACCACCAGCAGGATCATCGCCGCCGCCTGCACCACCGCTTCGAGCCCGGGACCCACCTCGCGGACGCGGAGCGCCAGGTCCGCCATGTTGAGCGTCCCGAGCGACCCGTAGACCATGCCGAGGCCGATCACGAAGAGGGCCGAGCCCGCGAGGTTCAGGACGACATAGTGCAGCCCCGCGCCGACCCGCTCCTTCCCGCCGCCGTGCAGCATGAGCCCGTACGAGGCGATCAGCAGGATCTCGAAGAAGACGAAGAGGTTGAAGATGTCGCCCGTGAGGAACGCACCGTTCAGCCCCATCAGCTGAAAGTGCAGCAGCGCGTGGAAGTTGCGCCCGCCGAGGTCCCAGCCCTGTGCGGCGAAGGCGACCGTGGCGAGTCCGATGAGCGCCGTCATCGCCACCATCAGGACCGCCAGTCGATCCGCGACCAGGACGATGCCGTAGGGCGCGGCCCAGTCTCCGAGCCGGTACGTCATCATCGTGCCGCCGGACGCTTCGACGACCAGTGCCACGGCGATCCCGACCAGGCCCAGCATCGAAATGATGCTGACCGCCCGCTGCGTGGCGATGGGGATTCTCGCGAACAGGAGGAGCGCGACCGCGGTCAGCGCGGGCACGATCACCGGCAGAATCGGAAGGTGGCTCATGACGCGCCTCCCCCCCTACCGGTCCCCGCGTCGTGGACGTCCCCGTCGACGTGATCCGACCCGAAGTCGTTGTGGGCGCGGAGACTCAGGACGACCACGAAGCCGGTCATTCCGAAGCTGATCACGATCGCCGTGAGCACCAGTGCCTGCGGGAGCGGATCCGGGAAGGGACTGTCCTTGATGGAGGCGAGGGGCGCGAGGCCCGTGCGCACGTAGCTCGACGAGAAGAGGAAGACGTTGGCGGCGTACGAGAGCAGGGACAGGCCGAGGATCGTGGAGAACGTACGCGGGCGCAGGATCAGGAAGACGCCGCCCGCGACGAGCACACCGACCGTGAGGGTGAGAAGCAGTTCCATGGCGTCAGTCCTGGTCGTCCGGGACGTCGACCGCGGTGGCGTTCCGGATCTTCCCCATGTTCGTGAGCATGATCATCACCACCGCGACGACCGTCAGATAGACCCCGAGATCGAACAGGATCGCGGATGCGAGCTCGATTTCCCCGAACACCGGAAGATCGAAGTAGTCGAACCAGCCGGTCAGGAAGGGCGCACCCCAGATCCACGCGCCGATGCCGGTCAGAGCCGCGATCAGGATGCCTCCGCCCACGACCTGATGCATGTCGCGGCCGAGACGCTGCTGCGTCCAGCCCACGCCCGAGGCGATGTACTGGATGATCAGGGCGACCGCCGTCACGAGGCCGGCGATGAATCCGCCGCCGGGCTCGTTGTGGCCCCGCATGAAGAGATAGATGGAAACGACCAGGGCCAGCGGGAGCGCGAGTCGTGCCACGGTCGTCAGGAGCAGCGGATACCGTACCTCGTCCTTCACGGACCCCACCCGCCACCGCTCGGGAACGCCCATCCCCTCGATCAGCGCGTAGATCCCGAGGGCCGCGATGCCGAGCACGGTGATCTCTCCGAAGGTGTCGTAGCCTCGGAAGTCGACGAGGATGACGTTGACCACGTTGTATCCGCCGCCGCCCGGCTTGCTCTGCGCCAGGAAGAAGTCGGAGATGGTCGAGACGTCCGTCGTGAGCAGGACCCACGACACCGAGGCGACCGCGGCGCCGGCGGCGCCCGCGATCAGGGCATCCCGTCCGAGGACGAACCGCGACTCCTCGTCGGGGCTCCGCTCGGGCAGGAGGTGGAGGGCCAGCAGCAGCAGCACGATGGTCACGACCTCGACCGAGATCTGCGTGAGGGCGAGATCGGGGGCGGAGAGGTGCACGAAGGCGAGCGAGACGACCAGCCCCACCACGCTGATGAACACGAGCGCGCGGACGCGGTCGCGATGCAGGAAGGCCGTGCCGAGCGTACCGACGGTCAGGAAGACGAAGAAGGCGATGCTGACCGCGTCGGCCGGCGTGCGCACATCGTTCCCGGTGGCCCAGGAGGAGGCGAGCATCGGCCCGCCGACGGCCGCGACCGTCACGGCGGCCAGCAGCAGGAGGTAGCGCTGCAGCGAACCGTTCTCGAGCGCCCGGGTGATCGTGCCCGACACCGACACGAGCCGCGCGACCAGCCCGTCGAACATCGCCTTGCCGCGCGGGAAGGGCAGCGCGCCCTCGTGCAGCGCGATGACCGAGCCCCGGAAGCGCCACGCGACGGCGCCGCCCGCGATCGCGAGCGCGCTCATCAGGAGGGCGAGGTTGAACCCGTGCCACAGCTTGAGGCTGTAGTACGGGAGCTCGCCGCCCGTCACCGGCAGACCGATCGTCGCACCGGCGGCGACCTCGACGAGCTTCCCCGCGACCTGCTTCGGGAAGAGGCCGATCGCGACGCACAGCAGCACGAGAAATTCCACCGGGAAGCGCATCGGACGCGGTGGCTCGTGCGGCTGCTTCGGAAGGTCCGTGGCCTCGGGACCGAGAAAGGCGTCGGCGACGTAGCGGATCGAGTACGCGACGCTGAACAGACCGCCCATCGTGACGATGACGGGGAGCAGCCAGCCGGGGCCGAAGGCGTATTCGGCGTGCAGCGCCTCCTCGAAGAACATCTCCTTGCTCAGGAATCCGTTCAGCGGAGGCAGGCCGGCCATCGCGGCGGACGCGACGAGTGCGAGGAGGCCGGTGATCGGGAGCGTGTGCCGCAGTCCGGACAGCCGCCGCAGGTCCCGCGTGCCGGTCTCGTGGTCGATGATGCCCGCGTTCATGAAGAGGCTCGCCTTGAAGGCGGCGTGGTTCATGATGTGGAAGACGCCGACCACGGCCGCGATCGGCGTGCCAAGCCCGAAGCAGGCCGTGATGATCCCGAGGTGGCTGACCGTCGAGTAGGCCAGCAGCGCCTTGAGGTCGTGCCGGCTCAGGGCGATGTAGGCGGCCACAACCATGGTCGTGACCCCTACGCCCGTGACCAGGAGGAACCAGAGCTGGGTTCCGGCGAGGGCGGGGAAGAGGCGGGCGAGCAGGAAGACGCCCGCTTTCACCATGGTCGCCGAGTGCAGGTAGGCGCTGACCGGGGTCGGCGCCGCCATCGCGTGCGGCAGCCAGAAGTGGAAGGGGAACTGCGCCGACTTCGTGAATGCACCGAGCAGCACGAGCACGAGCATCGGGGCGTAGAGTGCGCTCGATCGGACGAGGTCGCCCTGCGCCAGGATCTCGCTGATCTGGTTGGTGCCGGCGATCTGACCCAGCAGGATGAAGCCGGCGAGCATCGCCAGCCCGCCACCGCCCGTGATCACGAGCGCCATCCGTGCGCCCTGACGCGCCTCGGGCAGGTGCTTCCAGTAGCCGATCAGGAGGAACGAGCTGATGCTCGTCAGCTCCCAGAAGACCAGAAGGAGCAGGAGGTTGTCGGCCAGGACGACCCCGAGCATCGAGGCCATGAAGAAGAGCAGGAAGGCGTAGAACCTTCCCATCGGATCCTCACGCGTGAGGTAGTACCGCGCGTAGAGGATGACGAGCAGTCCGATCCCCAGGATGAGGAGCGAGAACAGCAGCGCGAGCCCGTCGAGTCGCAGCGTGAGGTCGAGGCCGATCGACGTCATCCACGGGATGTCGAGCGACGGCGTGGCGCCCCGCATCACGTCCGGGAGGAGCGACATCAGGAGCAGGAACGACGCACCCGCCGCCCCGCCGGCCGCGAGCGCACTCTGGGTGCGACCCCACCGCACGAACCAGGGCGGCAGAAGCGCCCCGGCCAGCGGGATCAGAATGATGAGAAGGAGCGTCATGTGATGGACGACGGGAGCCTTGAGGAGTCCAGGGTCCGGCGCGTCACGCCCCCGGATGGTCCGCGAACGAGCCGCCGGAAGATAAGAGAGTCGTTGGGGGCGTCAAATCGCCCATAACCTATCGGAATGGCACGATTTGGTGCCGTCATCGAACCTGGCGCGGCGGCCCTGCGGTGACGTCAGCGACGGGGGCCGACCCGCTCGGCCCGTGGTTCCGTGTCGTTCATCGACCGACTCCCTCCGGCCGGCCACCGGGCTTCCATTCCGGGGTGGGACCGGAGGCGAGTGCGTCGAGCATGTCGATGGCGGCCTCGATGAGGGCGGTCATGTGGTCGTAATCCGCGAGCTCCGCCTCGTCGGACGGCTGATGATAGTCCTGGTGGAGGTCGTACGAGGAGAGCGTGTGGGCCGGGATCCCCAGCTGCGCGAAGGGGAGGTTGTCGCTCCGGAAATAGAAGTTCATCTCCGGACGCGGGTCGGGCACGATGGGACTGCCCTGCGCGGCGAGCAGGTCGCCCATGGTCGACCGCTCGTATCCGGTTAGCCACCCGCGACCGGACCCGCCCGCGAGGCTGTCGGGTCGTGCGATCATCTCGATCTGCAGGTCCGCGACGATGCCGTCGAAGTCGACGGTCGGGGATTCGATCCACTCGCGGGTGCCGTAGAGCCCCATCTCCTCGGCGGTGAAGAAGGCGACCAGGATGGTCCGCGGGGGGCCTTCACCTCGTGCGCGCGCCTCGGCGAAGTGACGCGCGATCTCCAGCGTCGCCACGGATCCCGATGCGTCGTCGTCCGCCCCGTTGTAGATCGAGTCGCCCTCGACGGGTCGGCCCACGCCGACATGATCGTGATGGGCGCCCACCACCACGATCTCGCCCGCGAGTGCCGGGTCGGACCCGGGGATGACCCCGAGCACGTTGTACGCCGTGACCACCTCGGCCGGATCG
>DATFJS010000086.1:0-6285 GCA_035269045.1 Longimicrobiales bacterium
CGCTGGCCGCGGCGGCCGACGCCCGTCCGTCCGACATCACGGAGATCGGCGAGCAGCAGGTCCTCGTCGAGTACCTGAACGAAGCCCTCGGCGGCACCGTCGACATCCCCTCCCCGCCCGAGAACCCGCGGGTGATGGTCACCGGCCCGTAACGGTCGATGACCTCCGCGGCGCGCACGACGCGCCGACCCTGAACGCCGAGCCGGCGCCGCGATTCCTCGCGGCGCCGGCTCGTTCCACTGTCGCTTCCAGACGTTTCCGCGGATCGGGCCGTCAGGGGCGGATCGGGCCGCCAGAGGCCGCCGGAGCTGCCGTTCAGCCCTGTCGCTCCAGCAGCTCGTCGAGCTGGAGCCGGTGACGCATCGGGTGGACGACGGCGTGCTCCAGCATCGCGCCGACGGTGTACGGCTGCCCCCAGCGCGAGAGGTACGTCCGGTCGCCCAGCCGCTCGGGCGCGACGTCGCTCAGCGGCGTCCGCCAGCGCTCCAGCAGGTCCGCCACCCAGGCGTCCGCCTGGGCCTCGACGGCGTCGGGCTCCGGCGCCGGCGGGATCTCCGGATCCGGCAGGTCCAGGTGCTCGCAGATCCAGGTCATGTAGCCGCGCGCGCCGCGCAGCACGTGCGCCAGGAGCGCCTCGAGCGACGCGTAGTTCGGGTCGTCGGTCTCCGGGAGGCGCACGCCGGCCCGCTTGGCCCGCTGCCACGCCTGGACGAAGAGGGGGAGCTGCTGCTCGTGGAGCAGCACCAGCGCACGCGCGCCGCGGTCGCGGTAGGTGGGGAGCTGGGGCGTCATGATCGAGTGTACGCCGTCGGGCCTCGATGCCGACTCCGGCGTCGTTCGTCAGCTGCCGCTTCTCCGCAGCGCCGGATTGAGCGCGTCGCGAAGCACGTCCCCGAGAAGGTTCAGTGCGAACACGAGCATCATGATCGCCGTTCCGGGGTAGATCGCCATGAACGGCGCGGTGAGGAAGAACCGCTGCCCGCTCGAGATCATGCCGCCCCACGACGGCTCGGGGGGCTGGACGCCGAGGCCGAGGTAGCTGAGCCCCGCCTCGGCCAGGATCGCCCGCGCGAGCGCCGCCGTCGAGTAGACCAGCAGAGACGACACCAGGAGCGGGAACAGGTGCTTCCACATCAGGCGCAGGTTGCGCGCGCCGAGCGAGCGGGCGGCCACGACGTGGTCGCGCTCGATCAGCGACAGCACCTCGCCGCGCGCCAAGCGTGCGTACCCCGGAATGCCGCCGATCCCGATGGCGATCATGGTGTTCACGAGGCCCGGTCCGAGGAACGTGATCACGGCGAGCGCGAGCAGGATTCCCGGGAAGGCGAGCAGCACGTCGACGGCCCGCATGATCACGGAGTCGATCCAGCCCTGGAAGAATCCGGCGACCACGCCCAGCACGCCTCCGACGACCAGCCCGATCCCGACGGCGACGAACCCGACGGTCATCGCCACGCGGGCGCTGACCAGCATGCGGCTGAAGATGTCGCGTCCGATCTCGTCGGTACCGAACCAGTGCTCGGCCGATGGTCCCTGACGCGGCAGCGTCAGCATCGCGGTCGGGTCGTACGGCGCTAGCTGCGGACCGAACACCGCGAGAATCACGTACACGAGCGTGATGACGGCCGACACTTGCGCGATCCGGCTGCGCACGAGCTCGCGAACGATGGGGTTGCGCCTAAGCCACGCCCTCATGTGACGCGGATCCTCGGGTCGACGACGGCGTAGAGCATGTCGACGAGCAGGTTCACCAGCACGTAGATCAGCGCGATCACCAGGATCGCGCCCTGCACGAGCGCGTAGTCGCGATCGAAGATGGCGTCGACCACCAGCCGGCCGATGCCCGGGTAGGCGAACACCACTTCGGTCAGGACCGAGCCCGACAGCAGGCTTCCGAGGTTCAGGCCGAGGATGGTGACGATCGCGATCGCCGCGTTCCGGAGGCCGTGCTTGTACACCACCGTCATGCCGGAGAGGCCCTTGGCGCGGGCCGTGCGCACGTAGTCCTGACTGAGCACGTCCAGCATGCTGGCGCGCGTGAGGCGCGCGATGAGCCCGACGGAGAAGGTGCCGAGCGTGACGCCGGGGAGAATGAGGTGCCGCCACGAGCCGGTGCCGAAGGAAGGCAGCAGCCCGAGCTGCAAGGAAAAGAGAAGGATCAGCAAGAGACCGAAGAAGAAGTTCGGGACCGAGACGCCGATAAGCGCCACGACGCGTGCCGCGAGATCGAGCGGTCCGTCCGGCCGCACGGCGGAGATCACGCCCAGGGGAATGCCTATGAAGATCGTGATCGCCATGGCGATCGCCGCGAGCTTGGCGGTGGGGACCAACGCCCGGCCGATCAGCTCGGTGACGGGGACGTTCCTGGAGTACGAGCGCCCGAGGTCGCCCTGCAAGGCGTTGCCGACGTAGAACACGAACTGCGTCGGGAGCGCACGGTCGAGGCCCAAGCGCTCGCGTGTCGCCTCGATCAGCGCCTGGTCGGCGTCTTCGCCGGCGAGCAGGACGGCGGGATCGCCCGGCGTGAAGCGGGTGACCGCGAAGGTGACCAGCAGCACCCCGAACAGGACGGGAAGCAGCTCGATGAGTCGTTTGACGACGAAGACCAGCATGGAGGGGGGCTCCTTAGCGTTCGCTCCAGCGCGTGCGAGCGGCCGCATGCGCACGACCTCGACATCGAGTTCGTGCGCACCGGCCGTCGTTCGATCGGGGGAGCGCGCCGGTCTGCGGCGCGCTCCGAAGCACCGACGCCCGGACCGTAGTCTAGGCGTGCGAGGGCGGCGTGCTCAGTCGACGCTCACGCCGCGCAGGTTCAGCATGTCCTGCGGGTTGACGACGAAGCCGCTCACACTGTCGCGATGGGCGATGTTGCTCTGAATGTGGAACAGCGGGATGCGGTGCTGCCACTCCTTGACGATCTCGCCCATGCGCTCGTAGCCCTCTTCGCGCTCCTCGATCGAGATCGGAGCCTGCGACTGCGCGAACGCCTCGTCGTACTCGGGGTTGCATTCGAGCACGAACCAGTTGCGCGTCGTCTGGCGGCAGAGGGGACGGTTCATCAGGTAGCCGACCTCGCCGGTGCGGATGCCCGAGCCGGACGCCCACAGGGTGTGGTCGCTGACTTCGCGGTTCTCGGCCCAGCGCTCGGCGCCGGCGTTCATGGTGGACACCCAGGCGGCCCGGTCGACCAGCTCGATCTCGAGCTCGACGCCGATCTCGCGCCACTGCAGCTGCACGACCTGCAGCGCGTCGACCTCGCCGGGGTTGACGTTGCGCGCCAGGATCGACAGCGTCAGACGCTCGCCGTCCTTGTAGCGCCAGCCGTCGTCGTCCATCTCCCAGCCCTCGACGTCGAGGAGCTCGTTGGCGAGCTCGACGTCGTACGGCAGCGTGTGGTCGTAGAAGCCGAGGGCGGCTTCCGGACCGTGACCGAGAGCGGGCGAGCCGTTGTCGCCGATGATGGTCGAGATCTGGTCACGGTTGATGGCGTGCGACAGCGCGTGCCGGACGTCCTGCGTGAGCTTCGGGTGCTGGGTGTTCATGCCGATGAACACGGTGCGGAAGGTGGGCGTGCGGACGACTTCGATGCCGTCACGCTGCTCCAGATCCGCCATCTGGTCGGCGGGGACGGAGAAGGCGATGTCGACCTCGCCGGTACGGAGGGCCACCACGCGCGCGGAGTCCTCGGGGATGGTCACGAACTCGAGCCGATCGACGGCGGCGCCGACGTCGCCCCAGTAGTCCTCGTTGGCGCTGAGCACGACGCTGCTGCCGGGATCCCAGCTCTCGAACTCGAACGGACCGGTGCCGCTCGGGTTGCGGGCGTATGCCTCTTCGCCGAGCTCCATCCAGTGCTCCATGTCGACCATCATCATCAGCGGCGCGGCGAGCAGCGCGGTGAACACGCCGTTCGGAGCGTCCAGCTCGACGTCGACGGTGTACTCGTCGACCACGCGGACGTCGACGACGTTCGCGAACAGACCGGAGGCGACACCGGGATCCTCGGGATCGAGCATCGTCTCGATGTTCCACTTCACGACCTCGGCGTTGAACGGGTTGCCGGTGTGGAACGTCACGTCCTCGCGCAGGCTGAGGCGCCAGGTGACCGGGCCGATAAGCTCCCAGTCGGTGGCGAGCGCCGGCTGGATCTCGACGTCGGGCGAGAAGGTGGTGAGACCCTCGTGGATCTGGTAGGTGACCTCGCTGGTCGCGTTGTTCGCGTTCCGGAACGGGTTGAGGTCCGTCACGTCGGCGGGACGCGCGATCGTCAGGGTCGTCTGAGCGAAGACCGATCCGAGCAGCGCGAGCACGAGACCGACGAGGAAGGTCGCGGAGATGCGGGGTGGCGTTCTCTTCATGGGGCGTTCCTCCAGAGGACGGGGTGGTGAACGGGCGGAGCGGTGGTCGTCCGACCTCCTCGGCTGCGATGCCGATCATCGCTACTGAAACCGAGTTTCACGATCCCGAGAGAAGCGTAGCGTGCGGTGCGGATGGTGTCAACAAGAACCGAGATTTCTTGCATCTTCACGGAGCGGATCAGTATCCCCGCTCGTGCCGATAGACGTTTCGGAGCGGGGTGCCTGCCTGAAAGGAGCGCAGGTTGTCGCAGAACAGCTTCGTCAGCCTCTCGTTCTCTCGAACCGAGGTGCTGGCCGAGTGCGGGAACACGATCACGTCGTCGCGCGACCAGAGCGGGTGCCCATCGGGAAGAGGCTCCGTCGGCGTGACGTCCAGCACGGCCCCGGCGAGCGGCCCGCGATCAAGGGCGTCGACCAGGGCCTCCTCGACCACGAGGCCACCCCTCCCGATGTTGATCAGTACGCTTCCCGGCTTCATCGCCGCGAACGCGGCAGCGTCCATCATTCCGGCGGTCTCAGGGGTCTGTGGCGCGATCAGGCAGACATAGTCGGCCTGTCCGACCATGTCGTGCAGATCGCGCCAGTCGTACAGCGCGTCCACCCCGAGATCGGACGCGGAAAGCCCCTCGGTCGTGCGCTTCGTGCCGATCACGCGTACGCCGGCGAGGCTCGCGAGGCGCGCGACTTCGCGCCCGATCGAGCCGAGTCCGACGATCGCCAGGGTGGCTCCTTCGATCTCGCCACCCACGAAGCGTTGCCAGCGAGCCTCGCGTTGCTGGCGTCGGGCCTGGGGGTAGTTGTTGGCGAACGCCAGCATCCCGAACAGCACGAACTCGGCCAGCGGCCGCGCATGGACGCCCGCGGCCGTCGTGAACGTCGCGTCGGAACGGTGTAGGTCGAAGGCCTGGACGAAGCCGCCGATGCCGGCGCTGGACGCCTGGACCCAGCGCACGCGTCGCCCCTCGCGCAGCAGGCTCCCGGGGTCGGCGTAGTCGAAGTCGAAGAGGACGTCGGCCCCGGCCATCAGCTCGCCCCACTCCTGCGCTTGCTCCACCGTGCGCTCGAGCGGCTCGCCGATGTGATCGGCGACGTAGCGGGGCACGCGGATCAGATCCGGGCGGAAGGTGACGTGGACCGACGGATCGACCGCACGGATCCGCTCCAGATGCTCGGGCTCGAGGTAGCTGCAGACGAGAACGTTCAACAAGGTCGTGTCTCCTAGGTCTCTTCGGTGGAGCGGTGACGCGGTGTCGGCACCGCGTCAGGAACGCGTCCGACCCGTGACCCAGTCGTAGCGCACGTCCTCGTCCACGATCTCGTGGCCCGCACGCGTCCCGATGCCTGCGGCTCCGTCGACGGCGTAGACGTGTCCGACGGCGTAGCTCGACGCGTCGGACGCGAGCCACATCACAAGGGCGCCGACCTCGTCCGGCCGACCCGGGCGCGCCAGCGGAAGCGTAGGAACGCGCTTGGCGAGTCCTTCCTTCATGCTTGGCGGCAGCGGCTTGGGCTGCGTGTCGATCAGGCCGGGGCTGACGCAGGTGACGAGGATGTCGTACACGGCCAGCTCGATCGCAGCGACGCGGGTGAAGCTTTCCGTGGCCGCTCGGCTGCTGGCGTACGCGGCCGCTCCCGCCGAGCCGCGGTTGGACACGCCCGAGGAGAAGTTGATGATCCGCCCACCCTCGCCCTGTTCCTTGAGCGCGCGACCCGCGGCCTGCGTCATGAGGAACGTTCCGCGGCAGTTGACGGCGTACACCGTATCCCACACCTCGACGGTCTCGTCCAACAGGGCGGCGTGCGGCGCTACCGCCGCATTGTTGACGCACACGTCCAGCCGGCCGTACGCGTCGAGCGCCGCCTGCACGATCGCGGCGGCACCGTCCACCGTGCTGATGTCGGCCGTGACCGCCTTGGCGGCATCGCC
>DATFJS010000087.1:0-2133 GCA_035269045.1 Longimicrobiales bacterium
CGCTCTGCACTTCCAGCAGGGGCCGACCCGGCTGGAGGGCACCCCGCTCGTGGCCTCCGAACCCGTGGATCCCGAGGAGTACGTCGGCGCCTACTGGAGTCCCGAGATCGAGACCATGTACGAGGTTCGGAGGCGAGAGGACGGACTCGTGCTCTACACGCTGCGTCACGGTGAGACGCCGCTGGTGCATCGAGACGGGGACATGTTCGGCGGGTCGCAGTCGTTCTCGCGGGCCGTGCAGTTCCGGCGTGGGCCGGACGGGGCGGTCGCCGGCTTCACGATGTCCGGCGGACGCGTCCTGAACCACCGGTTCCTGCGGGTGGTAGAGCCGATGCCGGGTGGGTAGCGACCCGACGCCCCACCCATTGCCCGATCCGATGCGAGGGTCGCACCCTCCCCACGTCCCCGCCGTCACGGGCGGGGGTCCTCGCACACGGCGTGCCTGCACCGCGTGCCCGGACACGCCCATCCTCGGACCGGCCCCACCATGTCGAAGCGGACGCTCTTCACAGTCACTCTCGTCATCATCGCTGCCATCGGTGGGTCGGTCGCCCCCGCGTCGGCACAGACCTCCGCCGGCTACGACGAACTCGTGGCGCTCTTCGAGGAGTTCCGCTCGGCCCGAGCACCCGCCGTGTGGTCGGCGGCCTTCGACGACCCGGAGGCCCCCTACGGTGTGGTGGACTACAGCGACGAGGCCGTGGCTACCCGGATCACCCGGATCGATGCACTCGAGCGGCGACTCCGGTCGATCGACCACGACGCATGGACCGTGGCGGAGAAGGCCGACTACCTGGCCGTGAAGGCGCAGATCGCCGCCGAACGCTTCCACCTGGAGGTCAGCCGGCCGTGGGCCCGGGACCCCGGCATCTACGTCGACCTGCTTCTGCGCCTCGCCTTCTCCGACGTGGAGGCGGGCGACGCAGCGGTGGCGAGGACCCGACAACAGCTGGAATCGGTGCCCTTCATCATCCGCGCCGCGCAGACGAACCTCAGCGAGGGCGCCGCCGACTTCCTCGCCCTGGCGCGCTACAACATGCGTAACCCGGACGGAGTCGGGCACGGCCATCCCTACCGGGCGGTGCCGCCCGCCGGAGTGATCGGATGGTACGAGGACCTGCGAGAACGGGCCGTCGCGTCACGCCCCGAACTGGTGCCCGGCGTCGATGACGCCCTCGCCGCGGTCGAGGAGTTCGCGGACTGGCTGGACGCCGCCGTGCCGCGGATGACCGCGCAGGCCGGCGTCGGGGAGGCCCGCTTCGACTGGTACATGCGCAACGCCAAGCTCCTTCCCTGGACCGCGGACGAGATAGCGCTGCTGGCGCGCCGGGACTGGGAGCGGCTCATGGGCTTCCTCGCCCTGGAGGAGGCACGCAATCGCCATCTCCCCGAACTCGAGCCCGCGGCCTCCGAGGCCGAGTACGAGGCGCGCCTCCGCCGCACCGACGAAAATGTCCGACGCTGGCTGGTCGAGGAGGACATCCTCACGCTGCCCGAGGACACACCGGACTTCGAGGGCTTCGGCTACAACGTGCCCTTCATCGAGCGTCCAGAGGGACTCAACTTCTGGGAGAAGGTGCAGTTCCGGGACCCGCACCCCGACCACCTGCACGCGGTCATCCCCGGTCACCGCTACGACGGCTGGTTCGCGCGCCGGAGCGATCACCCCATCCGCTCACGGATCTCGGACGGCGTCCGCGTCGAGGGGTGGGGCGTCTATCTCGAGGAGCCGATGGTCCGGGCGGGAGTGATCGACCACCTGCCCCGGGTCCACGAGCTCATGTACCTCTTCGGGATCTTCCGGGCGACCCGCGTCACCGCGGACATCGGCATGCAGCTGAACGAAATGACGATCGCCGAGGGCGCCGACCACATGCGCGAGGGCTCCCCCTGGCTCGACGACGACGTGGCACGGGTGGACGCCGAGATCTACCTGCGCCGGCCGCCCGGGTACGGGCTCGGCTACACCATCGGCAACCTGCAACTCCAGCAGCTGCTGGGTGAGATGCGGAGCCGGGACGGCGAGGCCTTCGACCTGAAGGCGTTCCACGACGACTTCCTGTCGAAGGGCCGCATCCCCATCAGTCTGATCCGCTGGGAGATGCTGGGCGCGGAGGATCAGGTGTCCGACTT
>DATFJS010000088.1:0-9218 GCA_035269045.1 Longimicrobiales bacterium
GGGAATCGGATGGTTCGGCCGCAACACCATGCTGATCGATCCGGAGCGGGGGTCGTACTTCCTGCTCGGCGTCGTCGCCGTGGACCTCGAGCTTCCCCGATCGGAGCCCTTCGAGGCCGACCGGTGTGGGTCGTGCTCCGCCTGCCTTCCCGCGTGCCCGACCGGGGCGCTGGAAGGACGGGATGAGACCGGCGCCCCGATCCTGGATGCACGGAAGTGCATCTCCTACTGGACGATCGAAACCGACGCACCCATCCCCGTCGAGATCCGGGAGGCGATGGGCAATCGCGTGTTCGGGTGCGACATCTGTCAGGAAGCCTGTCCCTGGAATCGATTCGCGCACGCGGAGGGGGACCCGGCGTATGCGGCACGGGGTCCGGGAATGCCTCCCCCCGGGGTGGAAGCGCTGCCCGGTGAGGCGGACGTCGTCCATCCCGGGACGGACGCACCCACGCTGCTCGATCTTCTCGACACGGCGCTCGACCCCGTCCGCTGGGACGCCTTCTCCCGCGGCTCGCCCATTCGCCGGGCCGGTCGTTCCGGCTTCGCCCGGAATGTGTGCGTCGCGATCGGGAACTGGCTCGCGGAGCTCGGCGAGCCGCACCCGGCGGCCGGCGGGCTGCTGACGAGGGCTCTGGAGGACGAGAGCCCGGTCGTACGGGAGCACGCGGCGTGGGCGCTCGACCGAGCAGGGAAGTCGACGGAGGGCGGTGGGGGCTGAGCCCGGGATGACCGTGCATCCCCCTCCGGCATTGAGATATCTTCATTCAACGTGGGGCACGGCCTCCGTGATCCCGAGTATATTCAGACTCTATGGATGGATGACTCGATAGATTCGAGTCCGCCGGAGTCCTTGGCACTCCCCACCGAAAATACGGGAACGCATGCACACCCTCCTGGAACCGCGTCCCGTTTGGTGGAGCGACGACGTCGATCTCACGATCCGCACCGACGCGGTTCGGACTCGCCTGCGGGATCTCGACCTCCCGAATCACCACATGTCCCAGGATCTCATCCGGGGCGGTGCCATCCGCGACCTGTTCCGGGACCTGTGGGATCTGGATCCGTTTCGTGAGTATCTGCCCGGCTCGGTGGGCGGAGCGGGCGGAGACGCGGCGGAACTCCTGGCCGTACTGGACACGGTCGCCTATGAACACCTTCCGCTCTCTCTCGCTGTCGGCATCACGGGGGCACTCTTCATCCTTCCCGTCGACGGGCACGCTGCCCCCCATGTAGCGCTCGACACCCTCCAGCGAATCGCCGGTGACGACGTCTGGCTGGGCGGCATGATGATGACCGAACCGAGTTGCGGCTCGGACCTCCTAAATGCCTGTTCGACCGCCGAGCCGAACGGATGCTCGACCCGCATCCGGGGAATGAAGCACTGGTCGGGGCTCACGGGTCACGCCGATTCGTGGCTCGTCTTCGCCCGGGACGACTCGGCGAGTCGCTCGGGGCGCATGGGCTTCTATGTGGCGACTCAGCCCGCCGTGCGTGACGGATTTCGGGTCGAGGAGTTCTACAGCGCCTTCGGCCTCGCGCCGATTCCCTACGGCCGTACCTCGTTCGATGCCGAGATCCCGAGTGAGAATCGCCTCGGCGACTCGCTTCCCTACACACGGGTCATGGCGGGCGTGCTGTGTGGGAGCCGCAAGATCTTCGCGGGCATGGCCCATGGGCTCGCCCGGCGGTGCCTGGACGAGGCGACGCGGCACACGAACGAACGCCAGGCGTTCGGCGGCAGCCTCTCCGACCTCGACCAGGTCCAGGCGCGGCTCGACGACCTCCGCTTCTCGGAGTGCCTGACGCGCGCCCTCTGCTTCCGCGTCATTGCGATGTCGGAACGGATCACGTCGACGGACCCCAAGGCGGGCCACGCGGCGCTTCTGGTGAAGGCGCTCGGCACGGAACTCATGGCGGAGTCCGCCGAAAACCTCGCACTACTCCGTGGTGGCGAAGGCTACCGCCGCAGCGTGGAGGGCTTCTCGGTGCTGGTCGACTCGTATCCATACCGGGTCTTCGAAGGCCCCAACGACGTCCTGTTCGAGCAGTATGCCCGGGGTGCGATCAAGGCGGCGGGGACGGACGATGTGGGCGAACTCCTCCGGGAAGCCGGGCTGCAGGTCCGGGGTGGGGCGGTGTCTGCCCTCCTCGGGATGTGCCTGACTCCGACCACCCAGCGCGATCTGGTGCTGCTCGGGCACGTCCTCGGGGTCGTCGAACTCGTGGCATCGATCACCGGCGTCGACGGGGCGGACCGTTTCACCGAGTCGGAGCGATCCCTGGTCGAGCGGGTGGGCGAGGAACGCATTGCCGCGGGGCTGGCGAAGCTCGCGGTGCGGTGCGGCTAGGTAAAACCAGCCGAAGTCGCATCCCCGTGCCGGGACTCGGCGATCCGAGACCGCCGCAGAGGTAGGAAGGACCGTGACGCAGGGGGTTCTGGCGCGGCTTGACGGATCAACGCTCGTTGATGTATTTGGTGCCATGAACGAAGACACCCTGGACCGGACGGTTCTGCTCCAGCGCTTCCAGGCCGTCGCCGAAGAGACCCGGCTCGAGATCGTCCGCCGTCTCTCCGAGGGTGAGCGGTGCGTGTGCGAGCTCCAGGACGACCTCGGGGCGGCGCAGTCCCGCCTCTCCTTCCATCTGAAGAAGCTCAAGGATGCCGGGGTGGTCGCCGATCGACGCGATGGACGGTGGGTCCACTACCGGCTCGTGCCGGAGGTGCTCGACGAAATGAAGTCCTTCCTCGGTGGCGTGACGCCCGACGAAGACTGGCGTTCGCCGCCGACCGTGACCCGCGAGTGCTGCGACTGACGACGATGGCCGAACAGAGCGTGGGACGACGCATGTCGTTCCTGGATCGATACCTGACGCTGTGGATCTTTGCGGCGATGGGCGTGGGGATCGGCGTCGGCTACGTCGCACCCGGTGCGGTCACCGCGATCAACGATGCGACCCATGTCGGCACCACGTCGATCCCGATCGCCATCGGGCTGATCCTCATGATGTACCCTCCCCTCGCGAAGGTGCGCTACGAGGAGCTGGGCGACGTCTTCCGCGACTGGAAGGTGCTCGGGCTGTCGCTGATCCAGAACTGGGTCATCGGGCCGGTGCTGATGTTCGGGCTGGCGGTGCTGTTCCTGCGCGATCACCCCGAGCTGATGGTCGGCCTCATCATGATCGGGCTGGCCCGCTGCATCGCGATGGTCATCGTCTGGAACGAGCTGGCCGACGGGGACAACGAGTACGCCGCGGGTCTCGTGGCCTTCAACTCCGTCTTCCAGGTCTTCTTCTACTCGATCTACGCCTGGGTCTTCATCACGGTGGTCCCGCAGTGGCTCGGGCTCGAGGGCATGGTGGTCGACATCGGCATGGGGCAGATCGCGGAGAGCGTCTTCATCTACCTCGGCGTCCCCTTCCTGGCGGGGATGCTGACCCGGTACATCGGCGTGAAGGTGAAGGGGAAGACGTGGTACCACGAGCGCTTCATCCCGAAGATCAGCCCGCTGACACTGACCGCGCTCCTCTTCACCATCGTCGTGATGTTCTCGATCCAGGGGGAGGCGATCATCGCACAGCCGTCCCAGGTCGTGCTGGTCGCGATCCCGCTGCTGATCTACTTCCTGGCGATGTTCGCGATCACCTTCTTCATGAGCCGGGCGGTGGGAGCGAACTACCAGCAGACCGCGACGCTCTCCTTCACGGCGGCCTCGAACAACTTCGAGCTGGCGATCGCCGTGGCGGTCGGGACGTTCGGAATCGCCCACGGGGCGGCCTTCGCGGCCGTGATCGGACCGCTCGTCGAGGTGCCGGTGCTCATCGCGCTCGTGAACGTGGCGCTGTGGTGGCGGAGGAAGTACTTCCCCGAAGCTCAGGCGGAGATCGACGCCGTGGCCAACTGCGCGGTACCATCGGGGGTAGAAGCCGGGGGCCGGACGGGGTCGGACTGACGCCGGCCGGGTTCGGATCCGGTGGCGTCCGTCGCGGGTCGCCCCCGCAGTTCGATCCGCCCCTACCGGATCACCATCAGCGAAACCCTGCAGCTGCGGATCATGGCCGCCGTGGTGCTCCCCAGAAAGAACCGGTGCACCCGGGAGTCCCCGTAGGCGCCCATGATGAGCAGGTCGATGCCGTGCTCGGCCTCGTACGCGGGCAGCGCGGTCTGGGGTTCTCCGGGCACCGTCGCGGTCGTGACGTCGAAGCCCGCGGCCTCGAAGATGTCGCGCGCTTCGTCCTGCGCCGAGGCGAACCGTTTCGGGTCCGAGCCGACCGAGACCACGTGACAGGGGATCCCGCGGAGCAGGGGACTCTGCGCGACCATCCCGACGCCGCGCCGGGCGGTTTCGCTGCCGTCGTGGGCGAACAGGAACCGCCGTGGCGGCGCGAAGCTCTGCTGCGCGATCAGGATCGGACGGTGAAGGGCCCGGATGATCTGCTCGAGATGTCCTCCGAGGTGGCCGTGCTCCCCCTCCGTGTCGGCGCCGCGCTTTCCCACGACGAACATGCGGGTCTCGTCCTCCAGGGCGGCGAGCGCGTCGACCAGTTCACCGTGACGCTGACGCGTCTCGACCGAGGGCAGGTCCTCCCCGCCGAGTCGCTCCAGCGCGGCGGCCAGCAGGTGACGGCCGGCCTCGACCGCCAGTCGGGAGCGCTGCGCGTCCACCGTGGCGAGTTCTTCCAGAAGGCGATTGCGTGCGCCGAAGCCGATGGTCCCGCTCAGGTTCTGCTCGGACTCCACCGTCCCGCCGGGCGGGTTGGGGATCACGTGCAGAAGGCTCAGTGGCGCATCCATTCGCACCGCCGACCACTTCGCGTAGTCGCAGACCGACGCGGCGTAGCGGGACTCGTCGATGCAGGCGAGCACCTTGCCGCCCGGGTTGAGCGTCGAGTGTGTGAGGTCGTTCATGATCTGCGAGCGGCTGAAGAGGGAGCGGACATCAATGTGCCATCAGCTGGTCGACGGCGTCGGGCTTGTCGTGTACGGCGAAGCGATCGACCATCGTCGCGCTCGCCTCGTTCAGACCGACCAGGTCCACCTGTGCACCGTCACGCCGGAACTTGATCACCGCCTTGTCGAGCGAACTCACGGCGGTGATGTCCCAGAAGTGGGCGTGCGTGAGGTCGATCGTCACGCGGTCCAGCGCCTCGCCGAAGTCGAAGCCGTCCAGGAAGGCCTCGGTCGAGGTGAAGAACACCTGCCCGTAGACCTCGTACGTGCGGTGCAGGCCATCCTCGGAGAGCGTCGACTGCACGCGCAGGAACTGCCCCACCCGCCGGGCGAAGAAGAGCGCGCTCAGCAGCACGCCCACGAGCACTCCCTGGGCCAGGTTGTGGGTGACCACGACGACGACGACGGTCGCGATCATCACGACGCTCGCGCTCTTCGGGTTGGTGCGGAGGGCACCGAGCGACTCCCAGCTGAACGTTCCGATCGCGACCATGATCATCACGGCCACCAGTGCGGGCATCGGGATCTGGGCGACCCAGTCGCCGAGGAACACGACCATCACCAGGAGCACGACTCCCGCCGCCAGCGAAGACAGACGTCCTCGCCCCCCCGACTTCACGTTGATGACCGACTGACCGATCATCGCGCAGCCGGCCATTCCACCGACCAGTCCGGCGCCGACGTTGGCCACACCCTGGCCGACGCACTCGCGATTCCGGTCGCTCGAGGTGTCGGTCAGGTCGTCGATGATCGTTTCCGTCATCATCGACTCGAGAAGTCCGACGACCGCGAGGGTCAGCGCATACGGGAAGATGATCTGCAGCGTCTCGAGGGTCAGCGGGACATCGGGCCACAGGAAGATCGGCAGGCTGTCCGGCAGCTCGCCCATGTCGCCCACCGTCCGCAGGTTCAGCCCGAGGGCGATCGAGACGCCGGTCAGCAGGACGATGCAGATCAGAGGTGACGGAATCGTGCGCGTCACGTACGGAAGACCGTAGATGATGGCGAGCCCGACGATCACCGTCGCGAGGACGATGGGCCGGGCGTTCGCGCCCGTGATCTCCGGCATCTGAGCCAGGAAGATGAGGATCGCGAGAGCGTTCACGAACCCGGTCACGACGGAGCGCGAGACGAAGCGCATCAGGCTGCCGAGGCGGAAGGCTCCTGCGATCATCTGCAGAACGCCGGTCAGCAGGGTGGCCGCGAGCAGGTACTCGAGGCCGTGGTCCCGCACGAGCGAAACCATCACGAGCGCCATCGCGCCCGTCGCGGCCGAGATCATGCCCGGCCGTCCGCCTGCGAACGCCGTGATGACGGCGATGGCGAACGACGCGTAGAGCCCGACCTTGGGGTCGACGCCGGCGATCACCGAGAAGGCGATCGCTTCGGGGATCAGCGCGAGGGCGACGACCAGACCTGCGAGGACGTCACCACGAACGTTGAAGAGCCATTCCTGGCGAAGAGCACGAAGCATCACGACGAGGAGCAGAGTGGGAAGTGCCCACGAGCTCGACGGAGGAGGGCTCCAGGCTTGGATGGGCGGGGCACGCGGCGAGTTGGTGTCCGCGGCCGAGCTGGGACCCCCACCTCCGGTGATAGGTCCCATAACCAGACGGTGGGGTCCGTCGGCCGGGGTAGCCGCCCCGCATCTTGCGCCCCGTTGAGCCGCCCGCCACGCTGCGCGTCCAGTCCTGCCCCGCTCCAGAGACCGCTGCCGTGACCGACGAAACCTCGCGACATACGCGCCGCCAGCGAGTCCCGCTCGTCGCCGTGATCCTCGGCGCTCTCTCCATTGTGGTCGGTCCGACGACGGCCACGGCCCAGTCTGCGGAGGAGGATCGCCCGACGATCGGACTGGTCCTGAGCGGGGGGTCGGCGAAGGGTCTCGCGCACGTCGGTGCGATTCGGGTCCTCGAGTCCCGGGGGATTCATGCCGATGTGGTCACGGGAACGAGCATGGGATCCGTGGTCGGTGGACTCTACGCGACCGGCCTGTCGATCGACTCGATCGCGCGGGCGGCGCGCGACATCGACTGGGGGGCGCTGATGAGTGACGCCGTCGATCGGGACTCACGCAGCCTGGAGCAGCGCTTCGAGGAGCAGCGGACCCTCCTCACACTCCCCATGAACGACTGGCGCATCGGCCTGCCGTCGGGCGTCGTCGGGGGCAATCGCGTCCTTCGTGAGTTGGAACTCCTCACCTGGGGACACAACACGGTCCGCGACTTCGGGAATCTCCCGAGACCCTACGCGGCGATCGCCACCGACCTCGAGACCGGCGAGGCGGTCCGCCTCGGGGACGGGGTGCTGGCGCGCGCCATTCGGGCGAGCATGGCGATTCCCGGCGCGGTCGAACCGATCATCATCGACGGGCGACTCCTGACGGATGGTGGCCTGATCCGTAATCTGCCCGCCGAGGATGCGCTCGACCTCGGCGCCGACGTCCTGATCTGCGTCGACGTCACATCCGAGCTCGAGTCCAGCGAGGAGCTGGGGTCGGCGCTCGACGTGGTCCTTCAGTCCGTCTTCTTTCGCTCCGTAGATGTGACCCGGCAGCAGCGGGAGCTCTGCGACGTCGTCGTACGCCCCGATACCGAGGATCTCTCCTCGATGAACTTCGATGCGGCAGAGGAGTGGTTCGAACGGGGGGCCGCCGCGACCCGAGCGGCGCTCGACACGATCGCGCTCGGCGACGGTGTCGTCGGACGCGACGCGCCCATCGAGCCGATGTCCGCCCGGACCGCCGACTCGGTACGGATCAGCGCTGTTCGCATCGAGGGTGTCGAGGACCCTGCCGCCGTCCGGGTCGTGCGTCGGGTGATCGGACTCGAAGAGGACCGCGTCGCCACGCGGAACAGCCTCGAGTCTGCACTACGGCGCCTGGATGCCACGGATCTGTTCCGGCACACCGGATATCACCTCGAGGTGGAGGAGGCGGATACGATCCTCGTGGTGGAGGCGGACGTCCGGCGTGACGATCGGGTCGGGGTCGGGGTCCGGTACGATTCGCACTTCGCGGCCGCCCTCCTGTTCACGGCAACCCTGCGGAATCGCCTGAGGTTCGGCTCGACCACGGACCTCGAGGTCCGACTCGGCGAGGAGATCCGAGTGCGGGGTGCATGGACCGCCGGTCGGGGCGTTGTGTCGCGATTCGCGTGGGGCACGGCAGCCGAGTGGGCCCGGGCCCCGATCGCCGTCTTCTCCGACCCATCGACGCGGATCGCCGAGGTCGAGGTGGACGTCGTCGGCATGAAGGCCATCTCCGCCTGGGAGATCGCGCTGGGGACGAGGGTGGGCTTCGAGGGCGGCATCCAGCGGACCGACTCGCGAACCTCGACTTTCATCACGCAGGTCGGGTCGAACACGCGCAGTATCTTCGGGGCCGTACGGGCCGACGTCGACCTCCTCGACCGACGCGAGCTCCCTACCCGCGGAATCCGGGCACGGGCACGAGGGGAGTGGGGAAGGTCGGCCGGCGACGAATCCGGCGGCTGGGCGCAGCAGATCGCGGAGGCGGATGCGTACATCTCCCTGCTTCCCGGCCTCGTCGGTCGCGTGGGAGGCTACCTCGGCCACGCCTCGGGGCCGCTGCCCACCGAGCGGGTGTTCGCGGCGGGCGGCGTGCAGCGCTCCTCGGTCTTCGAGTCGACGCAGCCCCGTCTCGCCGGGGTGCCCACGCAGGCACTTCTGGGCGAATCCGTCTCGATCGCGCGAATCTGGTTGAGGTGGAACGTGGCGGGACCGATGAACCTGTCGGCGGGGGCCGAGGGCGGCTCGGTGGGCGACGACCTCTTCGACGGGGACGTCTGGGCGTGGGGGTGGGGCGCGGCGGTGACCGTGGGATCCTTCGTCGGACCCGTACGGCTGGATGTCCACGGCGGCCGCGGAGAGGTGCGCTGGAGCCTGTCCCTCGGACACCGGTTCTGAGTCGACTCGGAAGATCGCTCCTGCGGGTGGTCGACTGTCCGCCGGGCACGCTCCGTGCACCGTACGGGGAGTGACGCGAGTCCTTTCCGTCCCTCCGGCACGTAACGCGTGGCTCCCCCGCCGACGGTTCGACAAGCATCGGGTGAGGCAGTGGACACCCTGTGTCCCCGAAATAGTACAATTTCAGTAGTGAGAGCGCCGACTGCCGACCCCCGACCTCCGGCGCGGACCCCGACCTCGACTTCGATCGCTCGAATGAGCTTCACCCGATTTCTTCTGACCGTGGCTGCGCTGGGGTGCACCGCGACTCCCGGCCTCGCTCAGGTCGCTGACCCCGACT
>DATFJS010000089.1:0-3897 GCA_035269045.1 Longimicrobiales bacterium
GCCCAGGTGGTCGCCCGACGGCGAGCGGATCGTCTTCGAGGACAACGCCTACGCGGTCCACGTGGTCGAGCTCGAGACCGGGGACGTCACGACGCTCGGCGCCGTCGAGATCTACGGCCCCTTCGACGGGGTCGACTACGCCTGGTCCCCGGACTCCGAGTGGCTCGCGTACACGCTGACGGATGCCAACAACTACGGACGCCTCCACGTGTGGAACGCCGAGACCGGCGCGGACGAGGTGATCGGTGCCGGACTCGGGCACATCACGTCTCCCGCGTTCGATCGCAGCGGCAGGTACCTCTACTTCTACGCCTCGACGGAGGCGGGCCCGGTGCAGTCCTGGTTCGACATGTCCAACAACGACATGGAGGCGGAAGGTACGCTGTACATGGCGATTCTCGATCCGTCCCTGCCTTCGCCGCTCGCGCCGGAGAGTGACGAGGAAGAGGTGCGGCAGGAGCCCTCGGAGGATGAGGGCGCGGCCACCGATCCCGAGGTCGAGCCGGAGGACGAGGTCGACGTGGATCTCACGGGAATCGAGCAGCGGATCGTGCCGCTCGGCGTCGGTTCCGGATGGTTCACCGCACTGGAAGCGGGCCAGGAGGGTCAGCTCTTCTACATCCGCCGGGCGAGCAGCGGGCAGGCGGGCGGGCCACCGAGCCTTCGACGCTTCGACCTCGAGTCGGAGGAGGAGACCGAGCTGCTCGCCGGCGCCGGCGCCTTCCAGGTGTCCGCCGACGGCTCGAAGCTTCTGGTCTCGGCCGGCGGCGGCTTCCACATCGCACCCGCCGGACCCCCGGTGAACCCGGCGGAGACGCGCATCGCCACGTCCGACATCCGGATCCACGTCGATCCGCGCCAGGAGTGGGAACAGATGCTTCGCGAGATCTGGCGACAGCAGCGCGACTGGTTCTACGACCCCGGGATGCACGGCGCCGACTGGGATGCGATGTGGGACAGGTACGCGCAGTTCCTGCCCGATCTCGCGACGCGGGCCGATCTCAACCGCGTCACGCAGTGGATGCTGTCCGAGCTCGCGGTGGGGCACAGCCGCGGCGGGGGCGGCGACTTCATCCGCGATGCGGAGAGCATCCAGGGCGGACTGCTCGGCGCGGATTTCGAGGCCGACAGCGGCCGGTGGCGCATCACGCGGATCTACGAAGGAGAGAACTGGAATCCGGGTCTTCGAGCGCCCTTGGCCGAGCCGGGACTCGACATCGAGGTGGGCGACTATCTGCTCGCCGTGGATGGAGACGATCTCGCCGTTCCGGACAACCCGTACGCGCCCTTCGAGGCGATGGCCAACACCCAGGTCTCGATCACCGTGGGCCCGAATCCCGATGGATCGGACGCACGGACCGTTACCGTCGTGCCGACGACGAGCGGGGGCGAGAACCAGCTTCGTCTCCGCAGCTGGATCGCACAGAACACGGAGCGTGTCCGGGAGGCGACGGACGGACGGGTGGCGTACGTCTGGGTGCCGGACACCGGCGGCGGGGGCTGGGAGGCGTTCAAGCGGTATTTCTTCCCGCAGGCGGACGCCGAGGCCATCATCGTGGACGAGCGGTTCAACGGCGGCGGACAGCTCGCCGACTACGTGATCGACCTTCTCGATCGCGAGTACGCCTCGAGCTGGGCCTTCCGGTACGGCGACGACCTCCACGCCCCCCAGGCCGCGATCTTCGGCCCCAAGGTCATGCTCGTGAACGAGTGGGCCGGATCCGGCGGAGACTACATGCCGTGGCTCTTCCGGGAGCGGGATCTCGGCACGCTGATCGGAAAGCGGACGTGGGGTGGCCTGGTCGGCATCCTGGGGACCGCTCCGACGCTCGACGGGGCCTCCTGGACGGCGCCCAACGTGGGATTCTGGACGGAGGAGGAGGGTTTCGGGATCGAGAATGAAGGCGTGGCCCCGGACATCGACGTCGAGCAGTGGCCGGCGGAGGTCGCCGCGGGGGGAGATCCCCAGCTCGAGCGCGCGATCGAGTTCATCCTGCAGCAGCTCGAGGAGAATCCGCCGACGGAGCCGGCACGTCCGCCCTTCCCGAATCGGGCGCGCGGAGGCAACTGATCGGGCCGGTCGTACAGGGCGAGGGCCTCGCTTTCCAGCTCGCGGGCGGTCGCACGCTGTTCCGGAATGTCGATGTCTCCGTCGGGCCGGGGGCAACCGGCCTGGTCGGGGCGAACGGCGTCGGGAAGACGACCCTCCTGCGGATTCTCGCGGGCGACCTCGCCCCGACCCGCGGTCGGGTGGTCCGCGCGGGCACGACCGCCTGGCTGCCTCAGCACCGGATCCACGCGCCGGCCGGGAAGGCTCGGGGGATGGGAGGCGCCGCGGGGGCAGTGGACCACGGCACCGTGGCGGATGCCCTCGGCGTGTCCGCACGCCTCGCGGCTCTGGAGCGCATCGAGGCCGGGAGCTCCGACCCGCACGACTTCGGTCTGGTCGGGGACGACTGGGGCCTGCCCGCCCGGATCGAGGCGCAACTGGACCTCATCGGGTTGGGATCCGTGAACCCGGCACGTCCGTTCGCGACCTTGAGCGGAGGCGAACGCACGCGCGTCGCGCTGGCGCGCCTCGCCCTCACCGGTGCCGACGCCTTCCTGCTGGACGAGCCGACCAACGACCTCGACGTCGCGGGACGCCGCGCGCTGGGCGCATGGGTCGCCGACCGCGCGGAGGCGGTCCTCGTCATCACCCATGATCGGGAGCTGCTTCGCCGGGTGGACCGGATCGTCGAGCTCACACCGGGCGGCGCGCGCGTGTACGGCGGTGGGTGGGACCTGTTCGCGGCGCAGCGCGAGGATCGCCGACGAGGGGCAGAGGCCGATGTACAACATGCCGCCGCGGTGGCGCGACGGGAGAAGCGCGAAGCTCAGGCGCGGCTCGAACGACAGGAGCAGCGCGAGAGTCGTGGAGCCCGGACGGCGAGGAAGACGGGGATGTCCTCCATCGAGCGCTCGGCGCGGAAGGAGCGCTCGTCGAAGACCGCCGGGAAGATGTCGGGTGTGAACGCCGACCGCATCGACGACGCGCGGGACGACCTCCATGAAGCGAAGTCGAGGCTGGACGAGGTCGCGCGCATCGAGGTCACGCTGAAGGGCAGCGGCCTCCGGAGTTCCCGTGACGTTCTCGAAGCCCGCGGCCTCGGTTTCGCGCATGGGACCTCCGGTGAGCGGCTCTTCTCGAGCCTGGACCTGCGCGTCCGTGGCCCCGAGCGCATCGCGATCGCCGGCCCGAACGGCAGCGGCAAGACGACACTGCTCCGCGTTCTCGCGGGCGAGCTCGAGCCGACCGAGGGCACGGTCACACGTGGCCTCGATCCCTCCGAGTGCGCCTGGCTCGATCAGCGGGCCACGCTGCTGGGCACCGGGCGAAGCGTTCTCGACGCGTTTCGTGCGATGAATCCCGACCTCGATCTCACCCGGGCCCGACACGCGCTGGCCCGCTACCTCTTCGAAGGCGACGCGGCACTCGCGCCGGTGGACCGACTCAGTGGCGGCGAGCGCATCCGCGCGGCGCTGGCCTGCACGGTCGGGGCGCACCATCCGCCGAAGCTCCTCTTTCTGGACGAGCCGACGAACCATCTCGACCTCGAGGGGATCGAGGCGGTCGAGGAGATCGTGAGTGCGTACGACGGGGCGCTCGTCGTCGTCTCGCACGACGGTGACTTCCTCGACGCGATCGGAGTCGACCGCCGAGTGGAGCTGGGCTGACGCATCCTCCGGTCACGGCACGGGCCCGCTCCGCTACTTCCGGCCGGGGCGTCTCAGGCGAGGTACACGATCCCCGCGCACATGATCAGCATCAGTGCCGCCGGAACCGAGCGCTTCGCGGGATCGCCGACCTTCACGTGCATGGCGAGCGCGCCGATCATCAGCGCTGCGACGATGCCG
>DATFJS010000090.1:0-5708 GCA_035269045.1 Longimicrobiales bacterium
ACGAGGACGTGGTGCTCGTCGCGTCCAATCTCACCCCCTCGATGGTGGTCCAGATCGAATCGCCGCACGTCGTCGGCATCGCGACGGACCACGGCACGCGCGGATCGCACTGGGTGATCCTGGCGCGCTCCCAGCGGATCCCGACGGTGGTCGGACTGGGAGAGGTCACGCGGGTCGCATCCCAGGGGGACGACATCATCCTGGACGGCCGGATCGGCCGGGTCATCGTCGCGCCCGACGAGCAGGATCACCGAACGTTCCTGGACCGTCGCGCGCGCCTCCGGACGTGGGAGGAGCTCGTGGAGTCCGACGCCCGCAAGACCGCGATCACGCGCGACGGCAAACCGATGTCGATCCGCGGGAACCTCGATCTCCCGGTCGAGGTCGACAACGCGCGGGCCGCGGGGGCGGACGGCATCGGGCTCTTCCGAACGGAGTTCCTGGTCCTCGGGCGCAACGACATGCCGGGGGAGGACGAACAGTTCGAGGCCTACCGGCGCGTGGCCGAGGCCTTCACCGGCCAGCCGGTCTACGTGCGCCTCTTCGATCTCGGCGGCGACAAGTTCCCGATGTTCCTGAACATGCCCGCCGAGGAGAATCCCTTCCTCGGATGGCGCGCCGTCCGGGTGCTCCTCGACAAGCCCGAACTCTTCCGGGGTCAGCTCCGGGCACTTCTCCGGGCGACGGTCCACGGCGACATCCGCATCATGATCCCCCTCGTCAACGACGTCGACGAGATTCGGCGTGTGCGTGGACTGCTCGAGGAGGAGGAGGATCATCTGCGGGCCGAGGGAGTCCCCTTCAGCCGCGGGTACAAGCTCGGGGTCATGATCGAGACGCCGGCGGCGGCGCTCGACGCCGCGGAGCTCGCGCGCCACTCCGACTTCTTCTCGATCGGTACCAACGACCTCGTCCAGTACACGCTCGCCGTGGATCGGACGAACTCGCACCTGGCACCCCTCTACAATCCTTTCCATCCCAGCGTCGTGCGGCAGCTCCACTCGGTGTCCCGCGTCGCGCGGGCGGCCGGGATCGAGCTGAGCGTCTGCGGCGAGATGGCGGCGACCGTGCTCGGCGCCTTCCTCCTGATGGGCCTCGACATCGACACGCTGTCGGTCGCGTGGCACACGGTACCCGAGCTGAAGAGCGTGCTCCGCGAACTGGAAGCCACGGCGGCGAGGAAGGCGGCCCGGGCGGCCCTGTCCGCATCCAGTGCGCGCGACGTCATGCAGTGCCTCGCCGACGGGATCGGCGACGCGGTCGACCTGACGCCGTTCCGCGGACGGTGGGAGCTCTCGCTTCCCCCCGGCTGAGTCCATCCGGCCACCCGCGTCGCGTACGGTTGTCGCCCCCCGCGGCCCTCTCTAGCTTCCGAGTCCCTTCACGATCCGGGCAGTCCCCGGTCATCGCCTCTTCCGCACCCGCCGCGTTCATGTCTCGTCATCTCTTTACCTCCGAGTCCGTTTCCGAAGGCCACCCGGACAAGGTCGCCGACCAGATCTCCGACGCCGTTCTGGATCACATGCTGGCCGACGATCCTTCCTCGCGCGTCGCGTGCGAGACGCTGGTCACGACGGGGCTCGTCCTCGTGGCCGGGGAGATCACGACGGACACCTACGTCGAGATTCCCGAGATCGCGCGCGAGACGCTGCGTGCCATCGGCTACACCAACTCGGACTTCGGGATCGACGCCGGTACCTGCGCCGTCCTCTCGACGATCGACAAGCAGTCGCCGGACATCGCGCAGGGCGTGGACACCGGCGGGGCGGGCGACCAGGGGATGATGTTCGGCTACGCCACGGACGAGACGCCGGAGCTCATGCCCGCCGCGACCGTGTTCTCCCACCGGATCCTGCAGCGACTGGCGCGGCTGAGGCACGGGGGAGACCTGACCTGGGTGCGCCCCGATTCGAAGGCGCAGGTCACGCTCGAGTACGAGGGTGATCGGCCGGTCCGCGTCGATACGGTGGTCGTCAGCACCCAGCACGACCCGGGCGTCGACCAGGACACCATCCGCCGCGCCGTGATCGACGAGGTCATCACGCCGGTGATGCCGGACGATCTCTTCGACGCCGACGACTGCACCTTCCATGTGAATCCGACCGGGAGCTTCGTGATCGGCGGTCCCCACGGAGACGCGGGGCTGACGGGTCGCAAGATCATCGTGGACACCTACGGAGGCATGGGTCGTCACGGGGGCGGAGCCTTCTCCGGAAAGGACGCGACGAAGGTCGACCGGTCGGCGGCCTATGCGGCGCGCTGGGCGGCGAAGACCGTCGTCGCCGCGGGCCTCGCCTCGCGCTGCGAGATCCAGCTGGCGTACGCCATCGGAGTCGTCGAACCCGTCTCCGTGCACGTCGAGACCTTCGGCACCGGCGAGGTGCCGGACGAGCAGCTCGAGCGGGCGGTTCGGAGGACGTTCGACTTCGCCCCGCTGCGGATCATCGAGGCGCTCTCCCTCCGTTCGCCGATCTTCGGGCCGACGGCGGCGTATGGACACTTCGGGAGGCCGTCGGAGACCATCGAGCGCTTCGGGCGCGAGGTCACGACCTTCCCGTGGGAGCGCACGGATCGCGTCGATGTGCTCCGGGAGGCGCTCTGAGCGCTCGTCCCTCCACGAACCATTCCAGGGAGTCCACGTGCTCGTCGAAGTGAAGGTGCAGAGTCTCGGTCTCGACCGGTCCACCAACAGCCCGGTCGTGGTCCTCCGCGAACAGGAAGGGGAGCGTCTCCTGCCGATCTGGATCGGCGCGACGGAGGCACGCGCCATCGCGATCCAGATGGCGGGCATGAAGTTCGGGCGGCCGCTCACCCACGATCTGCTGGTGTCGCTGGTCGACCGGGTCGGCGGAACGCTGGACCGGATCGAGATCCCCCGCATCGAGAAGAACACCTACTTCGCGTCGCTGGTGATCCGGACCGACGCCGGCGAGGTCCACGTGGACGCGCGCCCCTCCGATTCGATCGCCGTCGCGCTCCGGGCGGATGCGCGGATCCTGGCGGACGAGAGTCTCCTCGACCTCGTCGACCTCGAGGTGGAGGGGGAGGGGGAAGGTCCGCAGCCGAAGCCTCCGTCCGCGGGACCCAGTCCTTCGGACGTTGAGCGGGAGGTCGGGGAGGGGATGTCCTCGGAGGACCTGGAGTCGTATCTCCGCGGGCTCGACCCCGAGGACTTCGGGCGGTTCAGCCCATGATGCGACGCCTGTGCGCGATCTTCGGCCTCGCGGCGGCCACGACCCTCGCGGGCGCCGTCACACTCGACGCGCAGGTCGAAGCCGACCCGGTGCTGTCGGGGCTGGTGGTCCGCAACGGGGCTCCGCTCGGTGGAGCGCAGGTCGTGCTGCACCGTGTCGACGCCGTCGACGCCGGGGCGCTCGACACGCTCGCGGCCGACCCGGACGGCACCTTCCGGTTCGGGCTGCCGACGGTGCCCGACCCGGGTGGACGCGGCGAAATCTACTTCGCGTCCGTCGATCACCAGGGTGTGCTGTACTTCGGCCCGCCGGTCGCGACGGCGATGGAGCTGGACTCGATCTATCGGATCGAGGTGTTCGACACCCTGACGGCTCCCGTCGGCGGCGCGGACCTCGCGGTGGCGGTGCGCTATCTGCTCATCGAGCCTTTCGAGGCGGGTTGGACCGTGACGGACCTGATCGAGCTCGACGTGCCGCAGGGGCGCACGATCGTGCCGGCGGATTCCGGTGGTGCGACATGGCGCTATCGACTGCCCTCCGGGATCGGGGAGATCCAGGTCGGCGGCGGCGACATCGCCCCCGTCTCGACGAGTTTCGTCGGCGACACGGTCTCCGTGTCCATGCCGCTCACGCCGGGTCCGAGCCAGCTGGTGCTGCGCTACGCCATCGACTCACTCGCCCTGGAGGTGCCGCTTCCGGGGGAGACGGGCGAGCTCGAGGTGCTGGTGAGGGAGCCGGTGCCGAACATGGAGGTCACGGGACTCGTGGCGGTGGAGCCCGTGGAGCTGGAGCCGGGTGTGGTCTACCGGCGGTACGCCGCGGCCGCACTCTCGGATTCGGCGATCTCGTTCCGTGCGACCGAGACGCTCGGCGGCGGCGGAATTCCGGTCGAACTGCTGATGGTCCTCATCGGGTTCGGACTCGCCGGGGTCGGGATCTGGGCCGTGCGTCGGAGCCCCGCGGCGGTCACCCCGGGAGCCGGAACCACGCTCGTGTCCGGGCGGGCGGACGGGTCGGCGCCGACGAGCGTGTCGGACGACCCGGGTGGGTCGGTGGACCCCGACGCCCGGCAACGTCTGCTCCTGGACATCGCCCGGCTCGACGAGCGCGTCGAAGGGGAGGACGACCCGGTGGAACGGGAGCGCCTCCAGGCGGAACGGGACGAGCTGATCGCGCGTCTCGAGCGGGCGTGACCGCCCCCTCCGTCGGCCGGACCCGTCGTATCCGGGGGACGCCGGGCGAGCGCGGCCGATGAACCAGTCAGGGCCGATCCGCACGCGCGCCGTGCTGCTCCGCACGCACGACTACTCGGAGACGAGCCGGATCCACCGCTATTTCACCGTCGACCAGGGCATGGTCTCGGTCATGGCGAGGGGGATTCGGAAGCGGAGCGCCAAGGGTGGGGCGAGCGCCGGCGTGTTCGACGAGGTCGACCTCGAGGTCCACATGCGCCCCGGCCGCGACCTTCAGACCCTCCGGGACGTCACCCTGATCCGCTCCCGCCCCGGGCTGGGGCGGACGCCCATCGCCTTCGGCGCCGCCGCCGTCCTCGGTGAGATCGTGCTGCGGCACCACGGGGAAGAGGAAGCGCACCTCGTCTACGAGGGCCTCGTCGACGCGCTCGATCAGCTCGCGGACACTCCGGCGGACCTGGTTCCCGGCGTGCTTCTGGCGCGCGGCTGGCGCCTGGTCGGGCAGCTCGGCTTCCACCCGCAGCTCACGCACTGCATCCTCTGCGGCCGCGCACTGGACACCGACGAGATGGCGCGGATGGACTTCGAGGCCGGCGGCGTGCGGTGTCTGCGCCCGGCGTGCGGAGAGCGATTCGCGGGCCCCCGTGTGGGGCCGGGCGCGCGGGCTCAGCTGACCACCCTCCTCGGTGGCCGGATTCCGGAAAACCTCGGTCACATCCGGGCACACCTCCGCCTGTTCGGCGACTTCACGACGGTGCACGTCGTCGGGGGCCGCCCCCTCGATGCGTTCCGGGTCTTCGCCGCGCTGATGCCCGCGACACGGAGCCGCGCATGACTCGACGCCTCATCCTCGGGACCGCCGGCCACATCGACCACGGCAAGACCGCCCTGGTCGGCGCGCTCACCGGCGTCGACACCGATCGGCTGGCCGAGGAGAAGGCGCGGGGCATCACGATCGACCTGGGCTTCGCCGAGCTCGCGGAGGGGGATGTCCGCTTCGGGGTCGTCGATGTGCCCGGCCACGACGGGTTCGTCCGGAACATGCTCGCCGGCGCGACCGGGATGGACGTGGCCGTGCTGGTGGTCGCCGCCGACGAGGGCGTCATGCCCCAGACGCGCGAGCACCTCGCGATCCTCGACCTGCTCGAGGTGCGGCGACTCGTGGTCGCCCTCACGAAGTCGGACGCGGCACAGGAAGAGTGGATCGATCTGGTCGAGGAGGAGGTCCGGGAGACGCTGGCCCCGACCGGATTCCCGGACGCTCCCATCGTGCGGACCTCCGCCACGGAGCAAACGGGGCTCGACGAGCTCCGAAGCACGC
>DATFJS010000091.1:0-3299 GCA_035269045.1 Longimicrobiales bacterium
CCGTCTCCTCGGTGAAGCCGGTCACGCGGAAGTTCGAGCGGTGGACCTTCAGGACGACCGAAGCCCCCCCGGTCTCGAGGGCCTCACGGTAGTCGGCCGCGCGGGTCCGATTCGTCGTCCCGACCTCCCGAAGGCGGGTCCCGGCGGACTCGAGGACCTCCGGGATACGGAATCCGCCCCCGATCTCGACCAGCTCGCCCCGCGACACCACGGCGGCCGAGTCCCGCGCCAGCGCGTGCATCGCGAGCAGCAGGCCGCCCGCGCAGTTGTTCACCACCAGCCCGTCCTCGGCACCGGTGAGCTCGCGGATCTCCTCGACGCAGTGCGCGTACCGGGAGCCGCGCGTGCCTCGGTCCAGATCGAACTCGAGGTTCGAATAGCCCGAAGCGGCGGCCGTCATCGCATCCCGTGCCTCGGGCGCGATGGGGGCCCGCCCCAGATTCGTGTGCAGGACGATGCCGGTCGCGTTGATGACCGGGCGGAGGCCGCGACGGTCCTGCGAGACCAGCCGCGACTCCGCGCGCCCGGTGAGGTCTGCCTCCGTCGGCGGAGCCGGGTTCGCGGCGTCGGTTCCCTCGCCCTTCGCCGCACCGGAGAGCGTTCGACGCAGATCGCGAAGGATGTCGCGAAGCGCCGTCGTCGTCCGGTGGGTGCCGTACCGCTCGACCAGGGCGCGCCCGCCATCGGACGCCAGGAGGCGATCGACCCCGGGAAGATGACGTCTCGGATCGTCGACGCTCATGAGTCCGGGGGAGGATCTTCCGGCTCCGGCGGCTCGAGCTCGATGGTGATCGTGCCTCCACCGCCCGCCAGCTGCGAGAGGTTGATGACCCGGCCCACCTCGAGGTCGAACGGAACGCCTCGCGGGAGCGGTTCCGCGAGGCGAATCACGAAGGACGGCTGCGGAAGCGTCCGCCCATCCGGAAGGAGCTCCAGCGCCTCGTCGAGCGCGAATTCGTCGGGGGTCGACGGCCGCGCGGGCGCCTCGCCCGTCGCCGCCTCGATCGAGTCGACCGGCGCCACCTGTCCCGGAACCGTGTCCGCGACGGCCGGATCCACCGGCAGGGAGTCCGGCGGGACGGTGTCGGGGGTCGGGGGTGCGGCGCCGATCGTGTCCGCCGCCACGGTGTCGGCGGCCAGGGTGTCGGCGGCGGCGAGCTCGGCGGCTTCCTCCGCAGCGGCCTGCGCGGCCTCCTCCGCCTCCGCCGCGGCCGAGTCCCGGGCGGCCGCCAGCGAGTCCGCCCACTCGGCGAATCCTGCCTCGTGGAAGAGCCGCTCGACGCCGGGCGCCGTTGCGCCCTCCGCCGCCTCGAGAACCGCCCCGGTCGAATCGGCCGCCGGCGAGAGGGTCACCATGATCTCGTCGATCGGCATGAGCGGGTCGATGAGATCGTCGAACTCGACGCGGATCGTCAGGGAATCGAGAACCTCGGCGTCCTCGAGCACCGCGCGCGTCGTGTCCGCCGGAAGAATCGGCAGATTGGCGAGCGTGACCGTGTCGGTCGCGCCCAGGGAGAGACGCTGCTCCACCCTGGCTTCGGCGAAGTCCACCTCCGCATCGTTGTCGACATCCTGCCACGCGACGATCTCGGCGGGCCCGGCGGGCAGATAGCGCAGCGCGAAGATGCCGACCGAGTCGGTACGCGCCACGTAGGGGAAGGTGTCCGACGGTGTCGCACCATCCGCGCCGGGAAGCCGGCGGAGGTACACGGTGGCGTCGTCGACCGGATCCCCGGTGGTGGCGTCCCACACCTGCCCGACCACCGCGTTCGCCCGGATCGAATCACCGGTGCTGAACACCCACTCGAAGGGCACAGCCATGGGGTTGTCGAACATGTCCCTCAGCGACGGAGCGATCGTGACGCGGTAGACCAGACCCTCGCGGAAGCCACCCTCCACCTCGATGTCGATACCCATGCGATCGTGCGAGACCTCGACCTCCCCCGTGCGGGGCGAGACGACGACCACATCTTCGAGCGTACCCCGCTCGGGCCGCTCCGAAATCCGCTCGTTGTACCGGACGCGCAACGTCCGGTCCCCCGGTTCGATCGTGCTGAACGGTTCGGGTTCGACCGACTCGACGACCGGCGGCCGCCGATCTTCGGGCCCCCCGGTCGGGTTGCCGGGGCGCGCACACGCGGCCGTGGCGACCGTCAGCGCCGCGAGCAGCGGCGCGAGTCCGCGAACGCGGCGTGAATTCACGCGCCGCCTTCGAGTCGGGCCAGACGCTCTTCCAGGCGGGCGATCTGATCGTCGGCGGTGGCGAGCTTGTCCCTCTCCTTCTGGACGACGTCCGCCGGAGCACGGGTGACGAACTGCTCGTTGTCGAGCTTCTTCATCGTGCCGGCGCGCAGGCCGCGAATGCGGTCGATCTCGTCGCGGACCCGCTCCCGCTCGCGGTCGAGGTCCACGAGCCCCTCGAGCGGAAGAAAGGCCTCGGCACCCGACGGCAGGACCGACGCCGCCCCGATCGAGCCATCCGGCGCGGCACCCCACTCGACATGCTCGACGCGGGCCATCCGGGCCAGCTGGGGGCGCAGTCCGTCGACCGCGGTCCGGAACCCCTCGTTCGCGGTATCCAGATGGAGCGTCACCGGCGCGCCCTCGCCCACCCCGTATTCCTTCCGAAGCTGGCGAACCGCGGTCACGAGTTCCTGGAACGCGTCGATCCGCGACGCCGCGTCGTCGTCCCGCAGAGCCTCGAGGCCCGACGGCCAGTCGGCGATGCACAGGTCCTCTGGACGCTCCTGTCCTTCGAACCAGGGAAGCCGGTCCCAGAGCGCCGTCGTCACGAAGGGCACCACGGGGTGCATGATCCGCAACACCGAGTCGAGGACGTAGACGAGCGTGGTACGAGCGGCCTCCCGGCCGGCCGGATCGGCATCCTCCTGGAGCCGCGACTTGATCATCTCGAGGTACCAGTCCGCCAGGTCGCCCCAGAAGAAGTGGTACATGCGGTCGGCGGCCTCGTGGAGCCGGAACGACTCCATCGCGTCCGTCACGCCGGCCACGGTCTCGGCGACCCGGTCGAGGATCCAGCGGTCGGCGAGCTCCAGATCGTCCCGCACGGCGTCGAGGGGCTGCACACTCCCCTCCCCGACCGACATGAGCGTGAAGCGACCGACGTTCCAGATCTTGTTCGAGAAGTTGCGGCCGTTCGCGAAGGACGACTCGACGTCCTCGTGGTCGAGCTGGATGTCGGTCCCGATGGCGCAGGCGCTGATCAGCGTGTAGCGCATCGCGTCGGCCCCGAACTCCTCCACCACGTCGAGCGGGTCGATCCCGTTGCCGAGCGACTT
>DATFJS010000092.1:0-2824 GCA_035269045.1 Longimicrobiales bacterium
GGTGCGAGTCCCTCGGCTTCGGCCCACGCCCGATCGGCCACCACGGCCCCGACGGACCCGTCACCGATTCCGCTGGCGTTACCGGCCGTCACGAAGCCGCCCTCGCGGAAGTACGGCCGAAGCTTCGCCAGACCTTCGAGGGTGGTGTCGGGCCGCATGTGTTCGTCCGCGGCGTACTCCACCTCACCCTTCCGCGTCCGGACGGTGACCGGGGCGATTTCCTCGTCGAAGCGTCCCGCCTCCCAGGCGGCCGCGGCCCGCTGCTGCGACCGGAATGCGACCGCGTCCGACTCCTCGCGGGTGACGTCGTACCGGTCCCCCAGTTCCTCGGCCGTCTGGGCCATGGTCAGGTCGCAGTGGCTGTCCCGCAGCGCCTCCCAGAGGAGATCCTCGAACTGCCGGCCCGCGGGTCCCAGCCGGAGATCGCCGAACCGGGCTCCCCGGACGACGTGGGGCGCCTGCGACATCGACTCGGCGCCGCCCACGAGGGCGGTCCTGGCCGAGCCCAGAAGGATCTCCTGCGCCCCGTTCACGATGGCCTGGAAGCCCGACCCGCACAGTCGGTTGACCGTGTACGCGGGCACCTTTTCGGGAACGCCGGCCCGCAGTCCCACGTGACGCGCCAGGTAGATGGCGTCGGAGGACGTCTGAAGGGCGTTCCCGTACACCACGTGGTCGATGGCCTCCGCGTCGATCCCGGCCGCGTCGATGGCGGCCTTCGCGGACTCCACGCCGAGGTCCGTCGCGGAGAGTCCCTTCAGGGATCCGCCGAACGCCCCGAACCCGGTGCGCCTGCCGGAGAGGAATACGATGTCCTTCGTCTGCGACTGGGTGCCCATGGGCCTGGCGTTGAGGGAGTTCGCGGGGGCGCTCCACCGTACGCCCACCCCCTGATCCTAAACGAACCGGCGTCCGTTCGCCTCCCCTCGATCCGTCAGATGAACTCTTCCTGCGGCTCCTCGTCGAGGTACTGCTTGAAGGCCTGCTTGTTGTGACACTTCATGTAGGCCTCCTCGGCGGTGATCTCGCCGGCCATCAGGAACTCGAGGATGTGCTGGTCGAGCAGCTGCATCCCGTCCTTCTTCCCCGTCTGGATCATCGAGGGGATCTGGTGGAGCTTGTTCTCGCGGATCAGGTTCCGGACCGCACCGGTCCCGACCATGATCTCATGCGCCGCCATCCGGCCCTTCCCACCCTTCCTGCGCAGCAGCACCTGGGAAATCACCCCCTTGATCGACTCGGCCAGCATCGCGCGGATCTGCTCCTGCTGCTCCGCAGGGAAGACGTCGATGATCCGGTCGATCGTCTTCGGAGCCGAGTTCGTGTGCAGCGTGCCGAACACGAGGTGGCCCGTCTCGGCCGCGGTGATTCCGAGCTCGATCGTCTCCCGGTCACGCATCTCGCCGACCAGGATCACGTCCGGATCCTCGCGCAGCGCCGCCCGCAGCGCGTTCGCGAAGGACTTCGTGTTGGTGAGGATCTCGCGCTGATTCACGAGGGCCTTCTTGTTCTCGTGCACGAACTCGATCGGATCCTCGATCGTCAGGATGTGCTCGGGCCGCGTATCGTTGATGAGATCGATCATGGCCGCGAGGGTCGTGGACTTTCCGGATCCCGTCGGGCCCGTCACCAGCACCAGCCCCTTCGTGAGCATGCAGAGCTTGCGGATGACATCCGGCAATCCCAGGTCGTCGGCCGTCAGGATGTCCTGCGGGATCGTCCGGAATACGGCGCCCAGCCCCTTCTTCTGCCAGAAGACGTTCACGCGGAACCGCGCGAGGCCCTCGATCTCGTAGGCGAAGTCGTAGTCCATCTTGTCGAGGAAGCGCATCCGCCACTCTTCCTCCATGATCTCGTAGACGAGCGTCTCCATGTCCTTCGCGGCCAGTTCACGGAACTTGAACCGCTGGAGGTGCCCGTGGACCCGCATCACGGGCGGAGATCCGGTGGTGAGATGAAGGTCGGACCCGCCCTTCTCGACGAGCACCTTCAGAAACTGATCAATCTGAGCCATGGTGAGTGTATTCCGTCAGGAGACCGGGTTCAGCGACCATTCGAGCTGGTCGTCCGATCCCTTGGCGATGTTGAGTTCCCATCGAATGCCCGCCCGCCGCGCGGCGTCGCGATCGGCACCGGCGGGCCAGAGCACGAAGGCGACCGATGCGATACCGAGGGCCTCGGCGAGCCACGCGTCGGGAGACCCCTGAAGGTCGACCGTCACCACGTCGAAGCGGAATCCGTGCAGCGCATTCAGCTCGCCCGCCCACTGGTCTTCCTCCTCCGGCAGGCGGAGGCTGAACGCACGCTCCGAGACACTCCGGTCCTGGTCGTGCACGTAGATCGAGCGCCAGTGAGGATCGAGGAGGACGTCGGGGACCTTCGGGAGCACGTCGTGCCCGAGGTCCATAGGATCCGCGGTGACGATGAACCGTCCCGCACCCGCCCTCGCCAGCAGACGCACTTCCGAGACGATACCGTCCGGCGGAAGCGAGAACCCGGGGTCCGTCGTCGCCGCCTCCTCGACCGGACGGATGAGGAGCTCCTCCCCGCTCGCGTCGGCGAGGTAGCGAACGTTCACGGAGCCCACCATTCCACGTCGGTTCAGCCGTCCGGAAAACACCGCGCGATCCCGGCCCTCGATCCGATCGCTCGGCGACGGCTCCATGAAGGCGTCGAGCTGCGGAGACCACTGGGGCAGCAGCAGACGGCGGCGGATCACGCCCCCGTCGTCGTACCAGAAGATCGACCGTCGGCCCCGTGTCGAGATCCCGAACGCCTCGGATACCGCGCTGAGCGTGAGAGCGAGCCCCTCCTCCAGCGAGAT
>DATFJS010000093.1:0-4112 GCA_035269045.1 Longimicrobiales bacterium
TACCGGGCTGCCGGTCTCGCCCAGGAAGAACGCCGTGATCACACCCGGGAAGGCGGCGGCGAACGCACCGAACGGGGTCCGGATCCACCCGGTACCGTGGCGTCCGGCACCGAGGTGCTGGGCGATCGCCGCGGAGGGGGAGAGCTGAGGGCAGGCACGCGCGGTGCACAGGGTGCAGCTGTCGCACGCCCCGCGACCCACGTCGATCAGCGGCGCCTGACCGTACAGGAGCTCGACGGGCAGCATCGGACAGACCGTCGTGCAGAATCCGGAGCGGCGGGCACGGCAACGCCCCAGCAGAAAGGCGCCGGACACCAGGATGGCGAGGAGGCCCGCCGTCGCCACCATGCTCTCCGCGAGCCAGGCGGCGCGCACCGGAAGGATGGCCGCGAACAGGAGGATCGCCAGCCCGATCCGGGGGCGATCCGACACCGGGTCCCCTCCCGGCCCGCCCTCGGAGATTCGCCCGAGGGGGCAGACGTTCCGCCAGAGGCGCGCGTTGAGGAGCAGCGCGAACGGGACCAGAGGGACGAGTCCTCTCCAGAGGAATCCCGCCGCGCCGCCCCCCTCGATCACGAAGCCGAGTGCGGGATGTGTGTCACGATGACAGGCACGTCCGTGGACCGCACCACCTTGTCCGTCACGCTTCCCAGAAGCGCCCGCCGAAGGCCGCCGCGCCCGTGCGTGGCCATCACGAGCAGATCGGCACCGACCTTCTTTGCCACATGCACGATGCCCGCCGCGCCGTGGACGTCTTCCGGCACATGCGTCCTCACGTCCATCCCCTCCCCCCGGAGTTCGGTGGCGAGACCCTCGATGTGCTGCTCCGCCTGCCGGGTGGAGTCGTCGATCACCTCGCGGTTGAGCGCGACGGTCTGCGGGAGATAGGGGGACGCGATCTCGTTCGGGTAGGTCACCACCTGGACGAGGTGGAGCGTCGCGTCGAACGCGCGCGTCCAGCGCCGTGCCTCGGCCAGCGCGGCCTCGGAGTCGGCCGACCCGTCGATCGATACCATGATGTCCGCGACGACCGGTTCCGGGGCGAAGATCGAGTCGTCACCCTCCTGCGGCCGGACGAGAAGCACAGGGACGGGGGCCGTTCGGAGCAACCCGTCGGCGACGCTCCCCAGCCAGCTGCGCGCGAGGGGGCCGCGTCCGTGCGTGGCCGCCACGATGAGGCTGGCGTCTCGCGCCTTGGCGCGCTGCAGGATCTGATCGAGGGGAGATCCGGTGAGCCCCGAACCCGTCACCTCGCCACCGGCCTCGTCGCCGCAGTCTTCGATGATCCGGTCGACGTACTCGGAGGTCCAACGCTCCGCTTCGATATTCCACTCCGCGTATTCGATGGTGGGGATCGGCTCGGCGACCGAGATGATGTCGAGTCCCACACCGAGCCGCCGACTGGCTTCGAGCGCCCATGGCAGCGCCGCCTCGGAAAACTTCGAACCATCGAGCGAAATCAGGATCGGGCCGTTCATGATGTACTCTCTCAGTTGTGCGGAGTGGAAAGCGTGGCCGGAGTCGGAGCATCGGAGGCGAGCGGAAGCGTGAGTCGAAGGCGCTGTCCGGAGCCGTCCTCGCTGCGGCGGGCGAGTTGTCCCCCGCTCCAGCGGACCCGCTCCGACCAGGCCTCGAATTCCGTCGCGCCGGGACCTTCCGGGTTCGATGGACAGTGTATGTCGACGACCACCCGGTCGTCACGTTCGGCGAAGGTGATGGTGACGGGCTCGGACGCATTCGGGTCACGCGAGACGGAGCGCGTGATCGCCGCCTGACAGACGCGGAACAGCGTGAGCGAGACCTCCGGATCGAGCCGTGCGTCCGGCACCTCGCCGCGCAGGATCGGCTCGAGGTTCGCTGGAACCGTGAGGGAGCGGATGTGGGCGGCCAGGGCCGCACGCACGCCGAGTTCGTCGAGCTCGGGCGGCCGAAGGCGGCGCGCGAGGCGACGGACCTCCTCGAGGGCGTCCCGGATGCCGGTCTCGAGGTCGTCGGCGGCCCCGGAGATCTCCGGGTGGCTGCGAACGAGCATCCGGAGACGGACCAGCAGTCCCGCCAGTGCCTGTGCAGGCTCGCCGTAGAGCTCGCGGGCGATCCGGTCCCGCTCGGATTCCTCCGCCACGATCGTGTTCCGTGCCACTCGCGACTGACGTCGCCGCGCCGCGTCGATCTCGTCGAGCATGCCGTTGAAGGCCACTCGCAGTCGGCGGAGCCGGACATCCTCGACGCGGGACGGGCCGGCCCTCGCCCCCCAGTCACCCCGGCGCACACGCTGCGCCGTCGTCTCGAGCATCGCGAGCGGCGCGAGAGCGATCCGGAGCACCACCGCCTGTACGACGGCGGTCCCCAGCGTCAGGCCGGCGAGGAGCATGAGGATCTCGTGTGGCGCGAGCCCGACCTGCTGCCGCTCGGCGACCCAGAGTGCGAAGAGGGCGGTTCCCGTGGAGACGGCGACACCGGCCCAGAGCAGCTTCCAGAACAGTGGTACGCCGAGCACGCGCGCCACGAGGCGTGCGAACCCCGTTGGTCGGGTCGCCGCTGCGGGACTTCGGTCGGATGCGATCCTCTTGGACCGGGACATGTCGGGCGGCGTGGGTGGATGTCGCGCCTACACGGGCGTACAGATAGGTTACGGTCCGCCCCCGCCCACGCCTGTGGGGAGGGCGGCCCGACCCGATGTAGGGAGAATCTCCACACCCGCTGCTCGCCCCGCATGTCGCCGACGGACGCCGAGTACAAGACGATCTTCGAATCCGCGCCCGACGGGATCATCGTCGTGGACCGCACCGGCCGGATCATCGACGCGAACCCCGAGGCGGCACGCCTCTTCGGGTACGACCGCGAGACGCTGGTCGGCATGGCGGTCGATCGACTGGTTCCGGACGCCGCGCGCGGTAGACATTCGGAGCACCGCGAGCACTTCCACGAGCACGCGCGTCGCCGTCCGATGGGCGTCGGGGCCGAACTCGAGGCGGTCGACGCCCGCGGCCGGACATTTCCCGTCGAGATCTCGCTGTCTCCGATCGAGATCGAGGGTGTGGCCAGGGTCGTCGCGACGATCCGCGACATCAGCGTTCGCCGGCGCCTCCGCAACTTCGGCATCGGCGCCCTGCGGGCGGCCGAGGAGGAGCGCGCGCGCATCGCCCGGGAGCTGCACGACGAGACGGCGCAGGAGCTCGCGACCCACCTCGTGCGCCTCTCGGTCCTCCAGCGCTCGGCATTCGAGCATGCGGAGGAACTCGAGCAGCTCCGGGACGGCCTGCGTCGCACGGCCGAGGGTGTCCGCCGGGTGGCTCGGGGCCTTCGGCCGCCCGAACTCGAGGATGCCGGATTCGTCCCGGCCCTCCGTGCGCATGTTCGCCACGTTTTGGAGGCACACGACGTCGAGATCGAGATCGGTGTCGAGGCGACGCCCGATCCTCTGCTCGATCCCGACGAGCTGCTCGCGCTCTACCGCATCCTTCAGGAGGCGATCTCCAACTCGGTCCGGCACGCGGATGCGGGGCGCATCCGGGTCGATGTCGGGTTGGACGACAGCCGGGTGTGGGCCACCGTGGAGGACGATGGGCACGGATTCGATCCCGACCACGTGGGCGACGACGGCGTCTCGGGCCTCGGCCTGGTGGGGATGCGCGAGCGCGCCTCCATGATCGGGGGCCGCGTCACGATCGACTCGAGCCCGGCGGGCACCACGGTGCGCCTGGAGCTGCGGCAACTGGCACGTACAGGTACGGAAGGAGACTGACATGGGTGAGGCGAAGCTCGCCGAAGCGAAGGTCACGAGCCTGCTTCTGGTCGATGATCACGCGATGTTCCGCGCCGGGATCCGGGCGCTGCTGGAGGCCGAGGACCGGTTCGAGGTCGTCGGCGAGGCGTCGTCCGGCGAAGAGGCGATCGACCGGGTGCGGGAACTGCGTCCCGATGTCGTCGTCATGGATCTGTCGATGCCGGGCACGAACGGCCTCGAGGCCACCCGACGCATCGCGGCCCTGGGCTACGACACCCGGGTGCTGATCCTCACCGTGCACGCCGAGGAGGAGTATCTGGTGCCGGTGATCGACGCCGGGGCCAGCGGCTACCTCACGAAGAGCAGCGCCGACCGCGACCTCGTG
>DATFJS010000094.1:0-9985 GCA_035269045.1 Longimicrobiales bacterium
CACAGTCGGGACCGGATCCGAAGCAGCCTCCGGAGCCCCGGCCCGTGGTCCCCACCGAGGAACGTCGGTGAGTCGTCGCCCCGTACACATCGCCTTCCTCGGCTGCGGCTTCATCTCGAAGGTGCACGCCCGACATCTGAAGGCCCTCCGCGGTGACGTGATCTGGAGCTTCGCGAGCCGCAGCGCCGAGAAAGCGGAGGACTTCCGTCGCCGCCTCGGAGGCACCGAGAGCTGGGGCAGCTACGAGCAGGCGATGCACGACCCCGGGGTGGACGCCGTCGTCGTCGCCGTCCCGCCGCACCGCCACGAGGAACTCACGCTGCAGGCGCTGGACGCCGGGAAGCACGTGCTCGTCGAGAAGCCGGCATTCCCGGAGCTGGCGGACTACGACCGCGTGATCGAGGCGCGAGACCGGGCCGGCCGTGTCGTGATCGTGGGCGAGAACGACCACTACAAGCCGCTCGCGGTCGAGCTGCGTCGACTGCTCGCCTCCGGCGTGATCGGTGACTTCCTCTTCGGCCATTTCGCGACGGTGATGCGGAAGCCCAAGACGGCCGACGACTGGCGAAACGACGAATCCATCGCGGGGGGCGACGCCTTCTTCGAGGAGGGCATCCACTGGCTGCACGTCGCCGGAAGTCTCGGGCCGAAGATCGTCGACATCACCGGGTACCGTCCGGACGACTCCGCCGTGGCGCCCCTCGAGGGGGACGCCCGCAGCAAGAGCATGCTGGTGTCGTTCGAGTACGACACCGGCGCGGCGGGAGCGCTCTTCTACTCGCGGGAGATCCCCACCTTCCTCCGAGGGCTCGGGCGTTCACGGCTCTACGGGCGGGACGGGATCATCACCTTCGAGTCGAACGGCGGCTTCGTGTTCGTCCGGGGGAAGGGATGGCCGAAGCTGAAATTCCCCGGGTTCCGGGATATCCGCGGCTACCAGGCCATGTACCGTGACTTCGCGCGGGCGATCGGGGGTGGGCCACCGGTGGAGATGAGTCTCGAGCGGGCACGCGAGGATCACGAGCTCATGGAGCAGGTCTACGCATCGATCAGGGCCGGACGCGATGAGTGAGCAGTTCGACGTCGTCATTCTCGGGAGCGGTGTCGGCGGCGGAACCGTCGCCCGCCGGCTCGCCGCGACGGGGGCGCGGATCCTCGTGGTCGAGCGGGGCGAGTTCATCCCGCAGGAGCCCGAGAACTGGGATCCGGCCGAGGTCTGGGGTGCGCAGCGGTACCGGACCCCGGAGATGTGGCTCGACCGGGACGACAACGAGTTCTCGCCGTACACCCACTACTGCGTCGGCGGGAATTCGAAGTTCTGGGGGTCGGTGCTCTATCGCCTGCGCGAGGAGGACTTCGGCGAGCTCCAGCACCTCGAGGGGACGTCGCCCGCCTGGCCGATCGACTACGCGACGCTGGCCCCGTATTACGACCGCGCCGAGCGGATGTACAGCGTGCACTGCGAGGCGGGGCTGGATCCGACGGAGCCTCCCCGAGGGCCCTTCCCGAACCCTCCCGTTCAGCATCAGGGCCGTATCGCGAAGGTCGCCGAACGGCTGCGCGACCTCGGGCTGAACCCCTCCCACCAGCCGCTCGGGGTCATCGAACCGAACCGGGATGGCGGGTGCATCCTGTGCGCGACCTGCAACTCGTTTCCGTGCCAGCTCCGCAGGAAGAGCGACGCCGACGTGTGCGCGGTATCCCCCGCGCTGGACGAGGGCGAGGTCACGCTCTGGACCGGCAGCTTCGCGGAGCGGCTGATCACGAACGAGAGCGGCGACCGGGTCGTGGCGGCCGAGATCACGCGCGAAGGCGGCTCCCCGAGCGGCGGCGAGAGCGGCACGGTCCGCGTGGAGGCCCCGCTGTTCGTGGTGTCGTGCGGAGCGGTGAACTCCTCCGCGCTGATGCTCCGCTCCGCCGGCCCGACGCATCCGGACGGACTCGCGAACTCGTCGGGGCTGGTCGGCCGCCGCTACATGGCGCACCTGTCGACGATGATCGGTGCCTTCATGCCGCGAACGCACGACACCGAATTCGCGAAGACCCTGGCGGTCAACGACTACTACCTGCGGGGCCCGAACGGCGACTACCCGCTCGGCAACATCCAGTCACAGGGGCGCGCCTACGCCGACATGGCGAAGGCGGGCGGCTCGGGCCTGGCCCGGCACATCCCCGCGGCGCTCTACCGAATGTGGTTCGAGCGTGGCTCGGAGTGGCTGGCCATGACCGAGGATCTCCCGGATCCCGACAACCGCGTCACGCTCACCGACGACGGGCGGATCCGGCTCACCTACCAGCCGCACAACACGAAGGCGCACGCCGAGCTGCTGGACGTGACCCGGAAGATGCTGCGGAAGGTCGGGTTCTGGGCCGCCATCCCCGTATCGATGGGCGTGATCAACACGACGCACCAGTGCGGGACCATGGTATTCGGGGACGATCCGTCGGAATCCGTGCTCGATCCCTTCTGTCGCACCCACGACGTGGACAACCTCTTCGTCGTGGACGCATCGTTCTTCCCGTCGTCGGCCGCCGTGAATCCCGGCCTCACCGTCGCCGCGCAGGCGCTTCGCAGCGCCGACCACATCGCAGACACACACCTCTGAGTCACAGGAGTCACCCGTGAGAGCCCGATCCTTCAGCCACGTCGGCATCACCGTTCGCGACTTCGACACGTTCGTCCAGTTCTATGCCGATGTGTTCGGCGCCCGCCTCGTCGGCGTGGGCGACGCCCCGCCCGAGCGCGTGCAGTCGTTCTTCGGTGTGGACCACGAGGCTCCCGAGGTCACGATCGGGTGGTTGCGGCTCCCGGGCGGCGGCATTCTCGAGATCTTCGAATTCAAGCCGGATCAGGATCCTGTCGAGGTGCCGTGGAACCGCGTCGGCCTCACGCACATCGGCATCGACGTGATCAACTGCGAGAAGTGGCACGACTGGCTCGTGAAGAACGACGTCGAGATCGTCAGCAAGCCCGAGAAGTCGCCCCGCTACCACACCTTCTTCTTCGCGAAGGATTGCGAGGGCAACCTGATCGAGCTGATCGACCTGAGGTTCAAGCACTACCCGCTCAAGTGGCTCGGTGCCTTCGCGGGATGGCTGTTCCGGCGGACGATCTACAAGGACCGCTACCTGCCGCCGGCGTAGGGACGCTCCGGGCCCCGGAGCGCCCACGGGAAGAGAACTTCGATTGCGGCACGGGGAGCCGCAGCGTCTATTGACCGGAGTTTCACCCGGCCCTATCCGCACCTTCGGAACAACCTGAACCCGGCCCTCACGCCATGGTCCACGAATTTCCACGTGACCCGATCGATTCCCGGGGAAGCAGCGGTGAGCCGGTCCTCGTCCTGACGGATGACGAGGTGCTGCTCGGCGGGATCCGACCGTATCTCGAACAGGCCGGATACGACCTGAACGTCTTCAGCGATCCGTCGGCCGCGCTCGCTGAAGTCCGCGCCCGCCGGCCCGAGGTGATCGTGAAGGACCACGATCTGAGTGCGATGAGCAGCCTCGATTTCATCCATCGCGCGCTCGACGAGGATCCGCTCGTGAAGATCATCCTCGTCGTTCGGAAGGGAGACGAGTCGAGTGCCGAGCTCGCGCTCCGGGAAGACGCCTTCGACTACCTCACGCGTCCCCTGACGGCGGGAGAGTTCACGCGTGCGGTGCGCAGGGGATTCATGACCTACACGCGGGAGGAGGCCGCCCACCGCAGCGAGGCGATGCTGCGGCAGGAGGCCGCGAATCGGTCGCAGGTCATCAAGCGGCTCACGGTCGGTACCCTGACCGCGCTCCTGAAGGCACAGGAGGCCCGTACCCCGCTGTTCAGGGGACACAGTCAGGCCGTCGCCAAGTGCGCGGCCGGGGTCGCGCGCGCGCTGGACCTCTCCGCGGATCTCGTCTCGTCGATCCGGACCGCCGGTCTCCTGCACGACGTGGGGATGATCGCGGTACCGGATTCCGTCGTGAACAAGCCGGACCAGCTCGACGAGGCGGAGTTCGCCGCCATCGCGGCACACCCCCGGATCGGGGCCGAGATCCTCGAGCCGATGGATCACCTCGGGGAGGTGCCGCGCTTCGTCCGTGAACACCACGAACGAATCGACGGATCGGGCTACCCGGACGGCAAGAAGGGGGACGAGATCTCCCTCGGCGGCCAGGTCGTGGCCCTCGCCGAGTACTGGACCGCCATCACCGAGGACCGGCCGTTCCGGGACCGGATGTCCTCGTCGGAGGCGATGAACACGCTCGCCGGCACCGGGGGGACCTGGTTCGATCCCGAGGTTCTGCGGGCCCTTCGAAAGTGGAAGACGCGCAGCTGACCGCTTCCCACCGGAGCGTTCCCCCGTCGCTGATCGTCCGGGGGGCACGATTCGAGGGACAGCGGGTGGACGCCCACGTCGCAGGCGGTCGATTCACCCGGATCGCACGCGCCGCGCCCGACGACGAGCCCGCCCCGGAGGGGACCCGGACGATCGAGGCCGACGGCCTCCACCTCGCCCCCTCCTTCTCGAACGGGCACACCCACGCCGCGATGACGCTCTTCCGTGGCTGGGGGGACGACCTCCCGCTCGACACCTGGCTGCGCGAACGGATCTGGCCGGCCGAGGCGCGCATGACGGCCGACGACGTCCACGACGGGACCCGGCTCGCGATCGTCGAGATGATCCGGAGCGGCACGACCCACTTCAACGACATGTACTGGCACGCCCCGGCGATCGCGCGAGCGGCCGACGAGCTCGGCGTTCGCGCTCATATCGGTGCGGCCTTCGTCGACCTGGGGGACGATGCGGTCGCGGAGCGCTGGTGGCACGCGGTCGAGGAGTGGCTGGAGCAGCGGGACCAGTGGGGTCCGCGGATCCGCGCGACCGTCGCGCCGCACGCGATCTACACCGTCTCGCCCGAGAACCTCGGTCGGCTCGGGCGGCTGGCGGAACGGCACGATCTGCTCCTCCACATCCACCTGTCCGAGACGGCGCGGGAGGTGACCGACTGTGTCGCCACCCACGGCGTGCGGCCGACCGGACTGCTCGAGCGGCACGGCCTCGTGAACTCCCGCCTCGTCGCGGCCCACGGGGTGCACCTGGACGAGCGCGAGTTCACGCTCCTCGGCGATGCGGGCGCGACGGTGGTCACGAACCCCGCGGCCAACCTCAAGCTGGCGGTCGGAGGCATCTTCGACTATCCGGCCGCGGCCGCCGCGGGTGTGCGAGTGGTCCTCGGAACGGACGGGGTCGCGTCGAACAACAATCTCGACCTGTTCGAGGAGCTGAAGCTCGTGGCGCTCCTCCAGAAGCACCGGGCGAACGATCCGACGACCCTGGCCGCCTCGGCGGCCCTCGATCTGGCGACCTCGACCCCGGCCGACGTGTTCGGGCTCGGACCCGGCCGGATCGAGGAGGGAGCACCCGCCGACTTCCTCCTTCTCGACCTGTCCGCACCGGCGACGTGCCCCGGTCACGACCTGGCGTCGGACCTGGTCTACGCCGCCAGCGGATCGACCGTGCACACGACGGTATGCGACGGCCGGGTGCTGATGTGCGACCGGGAGCTCGAGATCGCCGACGAAGAGGAGATCCTGGACGCCGCGCGGTCGTCGGCTCGGCGTCTCACGACCGTCGTGTAAGCAACAGACCGCCCAGCAGCGCACCTGCGAACGGGGTCGCCACCGCGGCGATCTGAAGCCCGAGCGCGACCTCGCCCCCCAGCCCGAGGTAGGCGAGCATCGCGAGTCCGAAGCAGGCCACGATCGCACCCGTGACCTGGCGTCCGGCGGGAGCATGCGCCTCCGGAGAGCGGAGCCGTTCGAAGCGGGCCACGACCGGCATCATCGCCGCGAGGGCCACCGCGTAGATGGCGAGCCAGATCGGACGTGACGCCCACCAGAGTCCGGTCGTGGGTTCGATACCCATCCCGACTCCGCCGAGCGATGCCGCGATGCCGATGATCAGGATCATCGCGGTGGAATGCCACAGGTAGATCGTCATGATCATGCCGTTCAGCAGGACCGCCGCCGTCCATGGCGTCCGCCTCTGCAGCCACCGCCGAGCGGGGGACTCGAGGGCGAGCACGAACCCGGCCTGGGCGATGGCGAGCGCCAGAAGAGGGAGTTTGGGAGGCAGCGTGTTGCTGATCTCGGTCCCCGGCACGCTGATCATCGAGATCGGGTACGGGCCGGTGACGGTCAACCCCACGAGGGCGCCGAATCCCAGCAGGCCCCAGACGAACCGCAGCGGGCGGGACGAGACCCGGTCGTCCATCCACGCGTAGCCCAGCTGGTGCACGGCGATCCAGATGAAGAGATAGTTGAACCACCCGGCCACCTCCCATCCGGCGAAGAACAACGCGTCGCCGAGGACGGCGAGTACGACCGGGACGGTGAACGACCAGAACCCCCACCGCTGCCACCAGGCGTACGTGAGCGGGACGAAGAGGATGATCACCGTGTAGATCGCCAGGAACCAGATCGGCACCAGCGCGATCGTGGACGCCTCCTGAAGCAGCGACGCATCCAGCCCGAGCATGCGGCCGGCCGGCGCCAGCACCGCCCATACGGCGATGAGTGGGAGCACCGGGAGGAGAAGCCGACGCAACCGCGAATCCAGCCACGCCGAGAAGGGCTTCCCGTCGCGCAGGGCGGCGCCCCACGACGCGGCATTGGCATACCCGCCCACGAGGAAGAACACCGGCATGACCTGGAAGCCCCACGAGAGCCACCGCGTGACGTCCGTCAGCTCGAGCATGTTGCCTAGCTCGAGTTCACCGGCCGGCATGTACGGGGCCGTCAGCAGCCAGTGGCCCGAGATCACGAGCAGGATGGAGGCCGCACGCAGGAAGTCGACGAGGCGATTCCGTGACGGCGGCGTCCTGTCGGCGATCTCGCCGGCGCGGGCCCAGATGCTCAGCCGCCCACTCACGTCGTGTGGCGGGTCACGAGAGTCGCTGAAGCATGAGATCCTCGGGCGCAGGGGCGGCCCACCGCGCGGAACATCCGCGGGGAAGCGCGGTCAAGATGAACGGATCGCGGGTGTTCGGCCACTCGACCGCGGGTGGCGGCCACTTCCCTCGATCCTGGATTGCCCTCTCCGTTCGACCTTCCTACACATCGGGACGCTCCATGGCCAACACCCTCGTCATCGGCGGCACCAGCCTCATCGGTCGCCCGCTCGTTCAGGCCCTGCTCGACCGTGGCGACTCCGTCACGGTCATGCACCGCAGCCCCGGGACGCCCTTCGGCGACCGCGTCGACGAGGTGCACGCCGACCGGAACGACCCGGCGGCGGTCATGGGTCAGGTCGGCAATCGCAGATACGATTTCGTCTTCGACAACGTCTACGACTGGGAGCGGGGCACGACCGCCGACCAGGTGCTCGGCACCGTCGGAGCCATCTCGCACGACGACCTGCAGCGATACGTGTTCGTCTCCAGCGTCGCCGCGTATCCGGAGGGGGGCCCCTTCGACGAGGATGCGGACCTGCGTCCGTCGTCGGACCCGCTCGAATACGGCGTCCACAAGGCGGAGACCGAACGGGAGCTGTTCCGGCTCGCGAAGGAGGAGGGGTTCCCGGTGGCCACGACGCGGCCCGCGTTCGTCTACGGCGCCCACAATCCGTTTCCGCGGGAGGCGTTCTTCTGGGATCGGCTGGTGGCGGGGCGACCGATCATCATGCCGGGAGACGGCACGCGCACGATGCAGTGGGTGCGCGCCGACGACATCGCGACCGCTTCGATCCGCGCCGCGACCCTGGAAGCGGGACGCGGGGCGGCCTTCAACCTGGCGGGGGATCCCCTGACCCAGAACGAATTCGTGCGGACGCTGGCCCGGGTCGCGGGTGTCGAAGCCGACCTCGTGCATGTACCGCGGGAGAAGCTCCTGGAGGCGGGCGGTCAGCTCTTCACGCCGCCCTTCTACTTCGGCGCCTACCTCGACATGGAGCCGATCATCGCCGAGAACGATCGGGTCCGGGACGTCCTCGATGTCGAACTCACGCCCCTCGAGGACGGCATGCGCGAGACGTTCGAGTGGTACCGCGAGCAGGACCGCCCCGCCCCGGACACCTCGTGGGAGGACTCGGTGCTGGAGTCGCTCGACTAGGAGCAGTCAGCGGGCCGCTTCGATCTCGGCGCGGGCCGCCTCGACCTCGACGCGGATCTCTTCGGCCAGCGCGCGCGCCTCGGCGGCGCGCATCCGTAACTCTCCGGCCCCGGCGAGAGCCTGGATGCGAATCTCGTGCACGTCCGACCGCAGCTGGTCCACGCACCCGGTCCGTACCACGACGTTCTCCGAAATCGTGATCGCCGTCGGAGCCTCGGGGGCATCGGAGACCGCGACCGCGATCTTCACGTCCCCGGACTCGGAGATCTCCGCCACCGTGAACGGGGCGTCGGGCGCTGGAGCCGGAGCCTTGGGTGGCATCGGGATGTCGATGCACACATCCGCGTCGAAGTTGTTCGACACCGCCGCGAACAGCAGCGCTCCGCTTCCGACCACCGCGATCGCGGCGCCGATGCCGATGGCTCCGAGTGACGTCAGATCCGTCCTGATTCCCATGCTTCCCCTCCCCCGGTGATGTGTCGCGCCACGGTCCGCGTGGCGTCCTCACCGAATCCGACGAGGGGACGCTCGAAAAAGTTGCAGGGAGGGGGTCGGCGGCGCGGTCGACGGGTCCTGCCCGTCGGGCCTACCCGTCCGTCCAGGACCGCCAGGCGTCCTCGTCGTGGCCTACCGTCAGCTTGTTGCCGTTCCGAATGAGCGGTGTGACGAGGATCCCCGGCTCCTCCGACATGATCTCGAGCCATCGGTCGTCCGAGTGGTGCGCGGCGTGCAGCCCGAGGTTCAGGAACCTCCGCGACTCCCGGTCGATCAGCGCGTCGGTCCCGAACTTCTGGACGAACCGCCGCAGCTCCCCCTTCGAGGCGGCCTTCTGCTTCAGGTCGACGAAGTGCACCGACACCCGTCGCTCCTTGAAGAATCGCTCGGCCTTGCGGGTGTCCTGGCACGACTTCGTGCCGAAGATCTGAACGTTCATGATCCCTCCCCCAGGGCCCTCTAGCGGTAGTTCCCGAAGCTCAGGGCCAGTCCGAAGTCCTGCGTCTTCAGGAAGGAGATCACCGCCTGCAGGTCGTCCCGCTTCGGCGCCGACACCCGCACCTCGTCACCCTGGATCGAGGCCTGGACCTTCTTGAACTTCTGGTCCTTGATCGCTTTCACGATCTTCTTGGCCGTGTCGGAGTCGATCGACTGCTTCAGGCCGATCCGCTGACGCTTCCGCCCCAGCGAGGCCTCCTCTTCGGTCCCCTCGTCCATGTTCTTCACCGGGACGCCGCGTCGCACGAACTTCTCGCGCAGCATCTGGTGGAGCGCGGAGAGCTTGTAGTCGTCGTCGGCTTCCAGGAGGATCGACCCGGCGTCGCGGTCGAACTCGACCGCGGTGTCGGTGCCACGGAAGTCGTAGCGGGTCGCGACCTCCTTCTTCACCTGGTTCACGGCGTTGTCGACCTCCTGCAGGTCGACCTTCGTGGAGATGTCGAACGAATTCGTCTTGGCCATGCTTTCGACGGGCGCAATGAGGATCCGTGGCGTCGACGCCGGCCCTTCGCGGCGCGACGGATCACGTGGGTCGGACCGAGCGGTCCGGCTCACTTGTGCCGGAAGGCGTTCTCCACCATCCGGGCATCCATGATACCCGGTTCTCCGGTGGATGCGTAGCGGAAGAGCGCCGCCGTGTAGATCCCCTTCAACGCGGAAATGAACAGACCGAGCGCAACGTAGCCCAGCACCGCCACCGGGATCAGCGCCACCGCCATGAAGCCCATCCCGAGCGAGGCGAACACGAAGAACAGGAGCCCCATGAAGAGCGTCCAGGAGATGCCCATCATCAGGCCGGCCCACCCCATGCCGAAGTTACCCACCACCTGCTCGCCCCAGGTCTTCCTGAACATCTCGGCGCTCTCCTTCACGACATCGATCGGGCCGACGTCCCGCGTG
>DATFJS010000095.1:0-13867 GCA_035269045.1 Longimicrobiales bacterium
AACACGTGGGTCGTCGCGGTGACGCCGCCCCGGGACGGCCACCGCGGCGTCGCGGCGCTGGACCTGTCGACCGGAGAGGTCGTCGTGCGTGCGGTGCCGTCGGATCGACTGGTCGACGAGATCGGCCGGATCGAGCCGAGCGAGATCCTGCTTGCCCGGGCGGACGCCGATGCGCCGGACGTCCTCCCGTTGCCCGCCCCGTCCGCCGGCGGTCCGGCCCGCACGCTGCGCGATCCCTGGATCTTCGACCTCGACGTGGCGACGGAGGAACTGGAACGGCGGTACGGCGTGAAGGGCCTCGACGGGTTCGGGTTCGAGGCGGGCGACGAGGCCCTCGTGTGCGCTGCGGGCGCGCTCGTCTCGTACGTGGAGGAGATCCGGCCGACGGGTGTGGACCACCTGCGCCCGCCCCGTATCGAGCGGGTGGGCGAGTCCATGGTGCTGGACGACATGACGCGCCGGAATCTGGAACTCGTAGAGCCCCTCCGGGCCGGGCAGGACGGCGGTACCCTGATCCAGGTGATCGACGACGCGGTCACGTCCATGGGGGCTCGCCTGCTCCGACGCTGGATCCTCCACCCGCTCACGGACACGGAACGGATCTGGGCCCGGCAGCGGGGCGTCGAGGAGCTGTTCGACCGGCCCCCACTACGCCGTCGCATGCGGGAGGCACTCGCCTCCATCGCCGACCTCGAACGGCTCGCCGGGAAGGTCGGGACGGGCCGGGTCGGTCCCCGCGATCTGCGCTCGCTGTCGCGGTCGCTCGCCCAGCTTCCCGACGTCCGCGCGGCGGCGTCCGATGCGGAATCGGAAATCCTGCGGACCCACGGCGCGGACCTCGACACCCTGGCCGATCTCCGCGAGTGGCTCGACACGGCGATCGCCGAGGATCCCCCGGCGGCGCTGCAGGACGGAGGCGTGATCGCGCCGGGATTCGACGCCGAGCTCGACGAACTGCGGGAAACGCGCGACGGGGCCGTCGACTTCATCGCGCAGCTCCAGCAGCGGGAGCGGGACGCGACGGGCATCGGCTCGCTCAAGGTCGGCTTCAACAAGGTCTTCGGCTACTACCTCGAGGTGACCAGGGCGAACCTGGACAGGGTGCCTGAGGCGTGGACCCGGAAGCAGACGCTGGCCAACTCCGAGCGCTACTTCACGCCCGAGCTCAAGGAGTGGGAGGAGAAGGTGTTCGGAGCGGAGGACCGCATCGCCCAGCTCGAGGCGGAGCTGTTCGGGCGCGTTCGGGATCGGGTCGGCGGCGAGGTGGGCCGGATCCAGACGGCGGCGCACCACGTCGCCATCCTCGACGTCCTCGCCAACCTGGCCGATGTGGCCGAGCGGCGGCGGTACGTGCGCCCCGAGGTCCATACCGGGTTCGACCTGGAGATCACGGCGGGTCGGCATCCCGTCGTGGAGACCATGATGCCCCGCGAGGAGTTCATCCCGAACGACGTCCGTCTCGCCGAGGACGCCGGGAACGGGGACAGCGCCGGATTCGTGGTCATCCTTACCGGCCCGAACATGGCGGGTAAGAGCACCATCCTCCGCCAGATCGGGCTGATCCAGCTCATGGCGCAGATGGGCTCCTTCGTACCGGCCGACGCCGCACGCGTCCCGATGGCGGACCGGGTCTTCACCCGCGTCGGTGCCTCCGACAATCTGGCCCGCGGCCAGTCCACCTTCATGGTCGAGATGCACGAGACCGCGGCGATCCTGCACGGCGCGACCGACCGGAGCCTGGTGCTGCTCGACGAGATCGGGCGGGGCACCTCGACCTACGACGGGGTCTCGATCGCCTGGGCGGTCACCGAGCACCTGCACGAACGCATCGGGTGCAAGACGATCTTCGCGACGCACTATCACGAGCTGACGCAGCTCGGCGATCTGCTCCCGGGCGTCCGCAACCTCAACGTTTCGGTGAAGGAATCGGGCGAGGACATCGTCTTCCTCCGTCGTCTCGAGGAGGGGGGCGCGGACCGCTCCTACGGCATTCAGGTCGCCCGTCTGGCCGGCGCCCCGGCCGAGGTCCTGGCACGGGCGCGGGAACTTCTGGTCGAGCTGGAAGGAACCCATTCAGGGGGAGGCGAGGGACTGGGTCGCCACGGCGCCCACCGTCCCGCCTCGGAGCCCCCGCCCGACCAGCTCTCCATCTTCGCGGTGGAGCCGCCCGTCGTCGCCCGTCTCCGCGGTCTCCCGATCGAAGAACTCACACCTCTGGAAGCCCTGAACCTCCTGGCGGATCTGCGCCGCGAGGCTCGGGGAGAGTCCGAATGACCGACACGACCTCGATGGACCGGACCGGATGTCTTCTGCCGCTGCCCCTCGTCGCGGTGCTCCTGTTCGGAGCCTGCGCCGGCGATCAGCAGATCGAGCCGCCCACGCCCCTCTTCCAGGAGGTGCCGGTGGAGTATCCGCTCGAGCTCTGGGATCGGGATGTGGAGGGCGAGACCCTGGTCCGCGTCCGGGTGAGTGACACCGGTGCCGTGACCGAGGCAGAGGTGCTCGAGACCAGTGGAATCGAGGCGTTCGATTCGGCGGCGGTGGCGGGCGCGATGGAGATGCGGTTCCAGCCGGCTCGACGAAACGGGCGGCGGATCGAGGTCTGGGCGCGACTTCCGATCCGGTTCAGCAAGCGTCCGCCGACGGGAGGGAGGACTCCATGAGCGACCGGCACCGCGCGCCGTACGACAACGTCCTGGAGATGGTCGGGTGGACCCCGCTGATCCGCCTGGATCGCGTCACGGACGGGTGCCGCACACCCGTCTGGGGGAAGTGCGAATTCATGAATCCCGGCGGTTCGGTGAAGGACCGGATCGGCCTCGCGATGATCGAGGCGGCGGAGTCGTCCGGGAAGCTCCGGCCCGGCGGGACGATCGTCGAAGCCACCAGCGGTAACACGGGCCTCGCGCTCGCGATGGCGGCGTCCATCAAGGGATACCACTGCATCTTCACGATGCCCGACAAGATGTCGAGCGAGAAGGTGAAGCTGCTGCGGGCCTTCGGGGCGGAGGTCGTGATCGTACCGACCGCGGTCCCCCCGGATCACCCCGAGCACTACACCGTCAAGGCGAAGTCCATCGCGGCCTCCACGCCCAATGCGGTGCTGGCGGATCAGTTCTACAACCCGGCGAACCCCGAGGCGCACTACGAGACGACCGGCCCCGAGCTCTGGGAGCAGACCGAGGGGCGGATCACTCACTTCTTCGCGGGGGCCGGGACCGGCGGCACCATCACCGGCACGGCACGGTTCCTGAAGGAGAAGAATCCGGACGTGCAGATCTGCGGGGTCGATCCCGAGGGCTCGCTCATCGCCCCCTTCTTCAATACCGGTGAGATGGTCGAGGGACACCCCTACAAGGTCGAGGGACTCGGCAGCGACAAGATCGTCGACAATCTCGACCTGGACCTGGTCGACGAGTACGTCGAGATCTCGGACGGCGCCTCCTTCCGGATGGCGCGGCGTCTCACGCGGGAGGAGGGTCTGTTCGTCGGTGGCTCGGCGGGGCTCATCGTCGAGGCCGCCGTGCGGAAGGCACGCGAGATCGACGATCCGGACGCCTGCATCGTCGCGATCCTGTGCGACTGGGGCGAGCGGTACCTCTCCAAGCTGTACGACGACGAGTGGATGCGGGAGAACGGCTTCCTCGAGCGTCCCCGACGCCGCTCGGCGGCGGAGCTCCTGAGCGCCAAGGACGAGGCCACCCGGGGACTCCACTCGGTGGAGCCCACGACCTCGGTGCAGATGGCGCTCTCGACCATGGGCACGCACGGGGTCTCACAGCTGCCGGTCCTCCTCGAGGGGGAGTGTGTCGGCTCCGTGGCGGAGAGCGACCTGATGGCCGGCGTCCTGGAGGATCCGTCTCTCCTCGACCGTTCCGCCGATTCGGTGATGGGCGCCCCCTATCCGGTCGTGGACGCCCACGTCGACGCCGGCGAGGTCACACGCCTGCTCACGCACCGGGCGCCCGCCGTCCTGATCCGCCGTGACGGGCGCATCTCCGGGATCGTCACCCGCTTCGACGTCGTGCGCGACCTGACGCAGACGCGCGGATGAAGGTCACCGTCCTGCTCGGCGGCGCGTCGGACGAACGGGCCGTGTCGCTGGCGACCGGTGCCCAGATGTCCGCCGCCCTCCGCGAGGCGGGACACGCGGTCACCGCCTTCGACACGGTCCGGGGCGACGTTCTCTACCCCGACGAGGAGGAGGCACTGCGGGAGCGGGGCGTCGAGCCCGACCCTCCCAAGGGGCCGTGGCGCGACCTCCTGCTGACGGACGGCCTCTCCGTGCTGACCGACCATCCGGTCGCCGGCGGGGCGGACGTCTACGTGCTGGCCTTCCACGGCGGGGCGGGGGAGGACGGCACCATCCAGGGGCTGCTCGATGCGGCGGGGCTGGCCTACACCGGCTCGGACCGGACCGGCTGCCTGCTCGCGATGGACAAGGACGTGAGCAAGAGGCTCATGCGCGACGCCGGAATCGCCACACCGGCCTGGCGGACCGACGTCCTCGACGCCGACCTGCTCGAGACCGAGGTGGGTCTGCCCATGGTCGTGAAGGCCGCGAACGGCGGCTCCTCGCTGCGACTCGAACTCGCGACGACCCGCACCGAGCTGGACCAGGCGCTCGAGCGCGCCCGGGACTTCGACGACCGCGTGATCGCGGAGGCCTACGTCTCGGGACGGGAATTCACCGTCGGTGTGGTGGGGGACACGACCCTGCCGGTCGGCGAGATCATCCCCGAACACGATCTCTTCGACTACGCCTGCAAGTACCAGCCGGGCATGGCGGAGGAGATCTTTCCCGCCGACCTCGACGAGCCCATCGCGGACCGGATGAAGGTGCTGGCCCGCCGCGTACACGATATTCTTCGCCTGCGTGACTATTCGCGTGTAGACTTCATGCTGGACGACCAGGGCGGCATCTGGTGTCTGGAGGCCAACAATCTGCCGGGGATGACGGGCAACAGCCTGCTGCCGCGGGCGGCGCGGGCCGCAGGCATCGACTTCCCGACCCTGTGCGACCGGATCGTCCGGCTCGCGGCGAAGCGGCGGAACCCGCCTTCGCCGATCGGGGTTTGACGATCCCCTGACACGCAGGAGATCGATGTTCGCACAACGTACGTACAGCAGCGGATCCGGAGGCGGAAGCTTCGGAGGCCTCTCCATGGGTATCACGCCCATGGTGAAGCGTCTTCTGCTCGCCAACGTCGGCGTGTTCCTGGTGACTCTCGTGTGGGCGCCGGCGCTCGATCTTCTCGCGCTGCACCCGCCCCGCCTCCTCACGCGCCCGTGGGGCGTGGTCACCTACATGTTCGTCCACGCGGGGTTCTGGCACCTCGCGATCAACATGCTGGTGCTCTACTTCTTCGGCACGCCGCTGGAGCAGCGCTGGGGCAGCCGCGAGTTCCTGCGCTTCTATCTGGTCGCCGGACTCGGAGGCGCGGTCCTGTCGATCGTGTTCATGCCGGCCAGCGTCGTGGGCGCGTCGGGTGCGACGTACGGTCTCATGCTGGCGTTCGCCATGAACTGGCCCAACGCGCCGATCCACATCTACGGGATCTTCCCGGTGAAGGCGAAGTGGCTCGTGGCGTTCCTGTTCGTCGTGTCGCTGCTCGAGGGCGTGTCGGGGTCCAGCGGGGGCATCGCGCACTTCGCCCACCTGGGTGGCATCGTCGCCGCGCTGCTCTATCTGAAGATGGACTGGCGGCCTGCCGCGCTCGTCGGGCGCCGTCCCGGGACACGCGTTCCTCGCCCGGCGGCGCGCGGTCGCAAGGGCAAGGTCTCCGTGAGCGCGAAGAAGGAGTCGACCACGCGCGAGCGAACGACGACGTTCCGGACGGACGACGACGAGCGGCGCATGCTCGACGAAGTGGACCGCGTCCTCGACAAGATCTCCGAGCAGGGCATCGCCTCGCTCACCTCCGCCGAGCGCGAACTCCTCGACGAAGTCAGCCGGCGGCGTCGCAGCAACTGACCCTGTCGCAGCAACCGACCCTCCCACAACCCGTGTGATGCGCCTCTCCCTCCGGAGTCCCGGTCCGGCGGTCGTCGCCGCCCTGTCCCATCGATGGACGATGCCGGCGGCGTTCGTCGCGGCGCTGGGCGTGTTCGCGGCCGTGCCCGGCGGTCTGTCCGCCCAGGTGGAGCGGTTCGACCGGGGGCGGATGTGGACCTTCGAGGACCTCCCGACCGAGTGGCTCGCGGAGGAGTACGGCGTACGGGCCGAAGGAGAGTGGCTCGAGCAGATCCGGCTGGGATCGCTTCGCCTTCCGGGATGCTCGGGGTCGTTCGTTTCGCCCGAGGGCCTGATCCTCACGAACCACCACTGCATTCGGGGCGTCCTGCCCACGGCCGCGACCGAGGGAGAGGATCTCCTGAGCGACGGCTTCACGGCGTCCACCCGGGAGGAGGAGCGGCGCCTGCCGGGCTTCACGGTCCAGCAGTTCATCTGGTCGGAGGACGTCAGCGAACGGATCGAGGATGCGATCGACGACCGGCAGGGGGAGGAGCGGGCCGAGCGGCTGGCGGAGGAGCGCGAGGAGATCGAGGAGGAGGTTCTGGAGCGGTTCGGCGGCCGGTTCGGCGGCGACGACGCCGTCGACGTGGAGTTCGTCGAGCTGTGGGGCGGCGCCCGGACGTCCGTCTACGTGTGGCGCCGCCTGGAGGATGTCCGGCTCGTGATGGCCCCCGAGACCGACATCGGGTTCTTCGGCGGGGACGTGGACAACTTCGAGTACCCGCGCTGGAACCTCGACGTCGCCTTCCTGCGCGCATGGGAGGGTGAGGAGCCGTGGGCGTCTCCGGCCTGGTTCGAGTTCTCCGAGTTCGGGGTCGAGGAGGGCGACGACGTGTTCGTGGTCGGGAATCCCGGCTCGACCTCCCGATGGGAGACGCTCCCCCAGCTCGGTACGCGCCGGGACGTCACCGACCGGAGCGTGCTCGACTTCGCCGAGGAACGCGCGGCTGCGATCGAGAGCTTCACGGAGGCGTGGCCGGAGCGCGCTCGTGCCTCCGACGCCTCGAACGACCTGTTTTCGGCCCGCAACACGGCGAAGTCGCTCGAGGGAAGTCTGGTCGCCCTCGAGGATCCGGAATTCCGGGGTCGCCTCGAGCGACGTGAGGAGGCGCTCCTGGACCTGGTCGCGTCCGATTCGATCGGCACCGCCCGACTCGACGTCGCGCTGGCCCGCATCGGCGACGTGCAGGACCGAAAGCGGACCCTCGAACGCGAGTACAGGGCGTTCCTCGGATTGACCGCCGAGGGGCTGGCGTCGCCGACGCTCCACCGTGCCTTCCTCGTGTGGCAGATCCTGAACCTCCGCGGCCAGGGCGCACCCGTCTCCTTCACGGCCGGCCTGATGGCTCGGCTGGATTCCGTGGGATCGGCCCCGCGCGAGCTCGACGAGGAGCTCCTGGCCACGCGCCTGGAGAGCTTCGTCGACATCTTCGGTGCCGACGAGCGGTGGATTGTCTCGATCCTCCGGGGTCGCTCGCCCGAGGGGGCCGCCACCCGGATCCTCGAGGAGACCCTGCTGTCGGACAGTGTCGGCACGTCGGAGGCGGTGCAGCTGGGTCGTATCGACGGGAACGACCCGGCGCTCAGGGTCGTGAGCCTCTACGCGCCGACGTTCCGGAACTTCCAGGGTGCCTGGGGCGCACTCCTGTCGCAGGAGGAAGCTGCCCTGCGGGAGATTCTCGACGTGGTACTTCCGTACCTCCCCGAGGAGACGGCATCGCCCGACGCGACCGGATCACCCCGGCTGTCGGATGGCGTCGTGGCCTCCTTCGAGGCAGCGGACGGCTCGACTCCCCCGGTATCGACGGAGCTGGGCGGGCTGTTCCTGCGGGCCGAGGAGCTGGGTGGGGAGGAAGGCTCGCCGTGGGCCCTGCCCGACCGGTGGTGGGACGCCCGCGCCGAGCTCGACCCCACGGTGCCGCTGAACTTCGTGGCGTCGGCCGACATCGCCGGGGGCAACTCCGGCTCTCCGGTCCTGACCGGGGGGCTCGAACTCGTGGGCGTCGTGTTCGACAGTCCGTACGAGAGCCTTCCCAGCAGCTATCTCTTCGACCCGGCGCAGCACCGGACCATCGCGGTCGATTCCCGCGCCATCCTGCATGCGCTGCTCGTCGTCTACGACATGGACGAGCTCGTCGCGGAACTCAGGGGCGGCGCGATCGCGATTCGGTGACCGTCAGGCCGCGGTGCCGACATCCGCCGTGGGCCAGCAGAACCACGCGTAGAACCGCCCATCCACCACCTCGTAGCCGATCACGCGCTCGCGGATGGCCTGATCGGGCGTCAGCTCGAAGGCGGCACCGACCACCTCGGCGCAGGCCCCCAGGCCGATCCCGGTTCCCCCGCGGGTCACGTCCGGCCGGAAGAGTGCCATCGGATCGGAGGAGAGTCGCTCCTCCAGCCAGGCGGTCTCGTCCTCGGGAAGGTCGTTCACGACGGTGATCCGCCCCATTTCGCGATCCTGCACGGGCCGCAGGTCGATCTCGACGCCGCCCGACGCCGAGAAGCGGGCGGCGTTGTTGAGGAAGTTGTAGCTGACCCGGTCGATCGCGGACGCCTCGAGGCACCGGTTCGCCAGCGCGGTGTCCCCCAGATCGTTCCGCACCGAGAGGGACACCGTGGCGTCCCCCCCGTCGTAGCGCATCCCGTTCCACTTCACGACGAGATCCCGGACGGAGTGCGGCTCGTGCTCCGTGTCCGGCTCCCGCATCTCGGGGTCGAGGTCGGCGATCAGACCCCGCATGACCTTCGCCTCGTCCCGCACCAGCCAGATGAGCTGCTGGAGATACGCCAGCTGGCGCTCTTCCGGGACCTCCTGGTCCAGCAGCAGCTCGGCGAGGGACATGAAGGCGGAGGTCGTGCCGCCACGGATGTCGTGGATGATCGCGCGCACGCGGGAATCGTCGGAGGTGTCGTCACCGAGACGATCGGTTTCCGCCCGCAGGGCCCGGAGATCGGTGGCGCGGAGCCGCGCCATCGCGGCCCCGGGGTCGCGATCGTCGCTCTCGAGCCAGTCCAGGTAGATCCCCTGCGCGAAGTCGTAGACGGCGCGAACGCGCCGTCGGTCCGCCTCGCCGAAGTCGTCGAGCGAGACGGTCAGGTCGTCCGGCTGGTACCGTCGCTCGCTGACCGGCGCGGTGGGCGCCGGCAGGGCCGCTATGGGGTCGGTCACGCGTCGAGTCGCCTCTCCATGACGCGGACCGCCTCGAAGAGCTGCTCGAAGTCGTCGACGACGAACAGGATGTCCTGGAGGCGGTCGATCTCGAAGTCCTGCGCGACCACCTCGTCGAGGTCGAACTCGCGGCGGTCACAATCGGGGCCGATGGCGTTCTTCGCGTCGGCCGTGGACGAGATCAGTCCGCTCCCGTACACCTTCGTGTCACCGTCCTCACGGATCAGCCCGAACTCCACGGTGAACCAGAAGAGCCGTGCCATCCAGGTGGTCTCCTCCTCGGATCGCGCACGCGCCGCGACCGCCCCGAACTTCTGGAGGAAGTCGGCGAACACGGTGTCCGCGTGGAGCGGCACGTGCCCGAAGACGTCGTGGAAGATGTCCGGCTCCTGGAGATAGTCGATCTTCTCCATGGGCCGTACCGTCACGGTCGTCGGGAACCGACGATTGGCGAGACAGAGAAAGAACTCGCGTGCGGGGAGGAACCCGGTGACCGGCACCGCATTCCAGCCCGTCCTCGCCTCCAGGACCTTGTTGACCTCGGTGAGGTTCGGCACCTCTTCCGCCTTCAGGCCTATCAGTTCGGCACCGTCGAGGAAGAGGCGCGACCCGTTCTCGGTCAGCGTCTTCATCCGACGGCGGTACAGGATCGACCAGACCTCGTGAGCCTCCGAGGTGTAGGCGTCCCAGTCCTGTTCCGTGAAGTACTCCGAGGCGACTCCGTCCAGAGTGGCGCTGTTCATGGCTGACCCGGCTGAAATGCGACACGATTACCCGGAAACCCGGGCCCTTACCGATACAGGCGGCGACGACCCCGGTTCCTCAGATTCAGAGGTGGCGCTCGCCCCTGCAAGGGCCCGAGCGCTCGCCGCCGGGAGGGACCGGCCTCGCGTCGTCGTCGTCGGGGGTGGCTTCGGAGGCATCCACGCCACGTCGAAGCTGGCGAAGGTCGACTGCGACGTCATGGTGGTGGACCGCAAGAATCACCACGTCTTCCAGCCACTTCTCTACCAGGTCGCCACGGCTGCCCTGTCGCCGTCGGACATCGCGTCGCCCATCCGAGCGGTGTTCAGTGACCAGGAAAACGTCCAGACGGTACTCGGTGAGGTCACCGCCGTGGATCTCGACGACCGGACGATCACGATCGGCAGCGACGTGGTCGAGTACGACTACCTGGTTCTGGCGGCGGGCGTCACGCATACCTACTTCGGCAACGACGCGTGGGCCTCGCGTGCGCCCGGCCTGAAGACGATCGACGAGGCGCTCGAGATCCGGCGTCGCGTACTGCTCGCGTTCGAGCGCGCCGAGTTCGAAGAGGATCCGGCGCGGCGATCCCGACTTCTGACGTTCGTGGTCGTGGGGGGAGGGCCGACCGGGGTGGAGATGGCCGGCGCACTCCGGGAGATCGCGGCACGAACGATTCCGCAGGACTTCCGCCGCGTCGACACGAGTTCCGCCCGGATCATCCTCGTCGAGGGTGCGGACCGCGTGCTTCCCGCGATGTCGGAAAAGGCCTCGCTCGAGGCGAAGGCGGCGCTCGAGCGAATGGGGGTCGAGGTGCGGCTGGAGACGTTCATCACGCGGATGGACGCGCATGCGGTGTACGCCGGAGAGGAGCGGATCCCCGCGGAGAACGTGATCTGGGCGGCGGGCGTGCGAGCCGTCGATGTCGCGGACACGCTCGGAATCGAGCAGGATCGTCAGGGGAGGATCGTCGTCGGGCCGGATTGCGCGATCCCGGGCCGCCCGGACGTCTTCGTGGTGGGGGATCTGGCGGCGCAGGTGTCCGCGAAAGACGGATCGGAGGTCCCCGGGGTCGCCCAGGGGGCCATCCAGATGGGTTCGTTCGTCGGGAAGATCATGGCGAAAGAGCTGCGGGCCGACGCCCCGACCCGCCACGGTGGCCGCCCCGCGTTCAGCTACTTCGACAAGGGAGCGATGGCCACGATCGGGCGCGCACGCGCGGTCGCGGACGTCGCGGGCGCGACCTTCTCCGGCCTGTTCGCGTGGATCCTCTGGAGCCTCGTCCACGTGGCCTTCCTGATCGGATTCCGGAATCGACTCCTGGTCATGGTCAACTGGATGTGGCAGTGGATCGTGCACGCGAGAGGGTCGCGGCTCATCACGGGGGCCCTCGGAAGCCACGTCGGTGGCGTGGACGCGCGGCTCGACGCACACGAAGGGATGCACGTCCACCAGTTCGAGGACTGACCCCGGGGCCGTACATCGGCGCAGGCGGCCCGGACGCCGGGCCGTGGATCGGCGCTGGCGGCCCGGGTCGGGCCACGGTATTCATGAGACGGGTACCGTCGGTTCAACGCCGTGTCACGACATGATCCAGGATACTTCAGCGATATCGCCTGCTCGCGCGGCGAGCGTGCTTGGACGCCTGGTCGTCCTGTTCGCGTTCGCGGTGCCGGCAGAGGCCCAGATCACCGGCCGGATCCTGGACTCGAAGAGCGGCCAGGGCATCGACGCCGCTCGGGTCACCGTGTTCGATTCGGTCGGCGACAGTCTCAGCCTGTCGGTCGCCGATGGCGACGGCGCGTTCGCGGTCGCGTGGCCGGGCGGAGAGGGCGTCTACACCCTCCGCGTGCAGGCACTCGGGTACGAGGGCACGAGCAGGCCGATCACCTACGCGGGTATACCGATCGTCGTCGAGATCCGCGTGGCCCCCGCGCCGGTGGAGCTCGAGGGCCTGGCCGTCGAGGTCGAGCCGCTCTCGCCGTATCTCGACCGGTTCGGCTTCTACAGCCGACGCCGGCTGGGCACGGGGCGGTTCCTGAACGTCGAGCAGATGGATGGGTCCCGCTTTTCGCGCACCGTCGACATCCTGCGGCGAGTGCCCGGCCTCCGGGTGACGAACGGGGGAGAGCCGTATCTCCGGCGGGCACAGGGGACGACGTTCCGAGCCGCCGATCGGTGTTTCCCGGTGCTGGTGCTCGACGACATCATCGTGCGGACGGGTCGGACGATCGAAAGTGCGCTCGACGAATTCGACCTGATCATGCCCCGTCCGGGCGACATCGCGGCCATCGAGGTCTACGGCGGATCCGCGCTCTCGCCACCCCAGTGGCGATCGCTGGAGAACGACTGCGGCGTGATCGTGGTCTGGACCACGCGCGGGTAGACACGAACGCCCCGGCACCCATGAGGGGCACCGAGGCGTTCACCCGTCGTGCCGGTCGGCCCGACCCTGCGGTCCGGCCCGTCGCTCCTACCGGCGCTCGCTCCGCGCGTTGAGCTCGTCCACGTTCGGTGCCTGTCGGTAGTCTCCGAGCAGGTGCTGGGCGAAGTACTCGGCCCGCTGCCAGAACCAGTAGTCGTTCATGCTTCCGTACCCGTGCCGCTGGCCGGGGTAGAGGAAGAAGTCGAAGCGCTTGTTCGCCTCGATCAGCGCCTCCGCCATCCGGATGGTGTTGGCCGGGTGCACGTTGTTGTCGACGTCACCCGTCGTCAGGAGCAGCTTCCCCTTCAGGTACGGCGCGAGCTCGATGTTGGAGTCGATGTCGTACTCCCACGTTACGTTGCCCTCGTCGTCGACCTCCTGCTCGACGCCGTGGTGCTTCTCGCTCCACCAGCGGTTGTAGATCTGGTTGTCGTGGTTCCCGGCGCTCGACACGGCCACGTCGAAGACCTCCGGATAGTTCAGCAGCGCCGCCGTGGACATGAAGCCACCACCGGAGTGCCCGTAGATTCCGACGCGCTCCCGATCGATGAAGTCGTGGCGATCCGCCAGCTGCTGGATTCCCGCGACCTTGTCGGCGAGGCCGTAGTCCCGGAGGTTCCCGTAGCTGTAGGTGTGGTACCACTTCGAGCGATCCGGATGTCCACCGCGGTTGCCCAGCGTGACCACGATGAAGCCGAGGTTGGCGAGTGCCTGCTCGGTGGAGTTCGTGCTCCAGAACTTCGAGACCGACTCGGTCTGCGGGCCCGGATACACGTACTGGATGATCGGATAGATCTTCGTCGAGTCGAAGTCCATCGGCTTGTACATCACGCCGTAGATGTCCGTCACGTTGTCCGCGGCCTCGAACACGAAGGTCTCGGGAAACTGGTAGCCGGCCTCCATCATGCGGCTGAGGTCGGCCTGCTCCAGCTCCATGATCACCTGACCGTTCCGGTCCCGGAGGACCGACTGCGGCGTCGTGTCCACCCGGCTGAAGGAGTGGACCACGTAGTCCGCGTCCTCGGGCATCGAGGCGCGGTTGTCGAAGTCACCCTCGGAGATCTGCGTCAGCCCCGATCCGTCGAGGTTCACCCGGTAGAGGTGCGTGTAATAGGGGTCGATCCCCTCCTCGCGGGCGTTGGCGGTGAAGAAGACCTGGTCCCGCTCCTCGTCCACGCGCACCACGCCGGACACGTGCCACGGACCCTCCGTGAGGCGGGCGACCATGGTGCCGTCGGCGTCGTACCGGTAGAGGTGCGCCCAGCCGTCGCGCTCGGACCACCAGATGAAGCCGCCGTCGTCGAGGGGAGTCGGGCTCTGCGTGTCGAGGTAGACGTTCATCTCCTCCTGGACGATCGGCGTCTCCTCACCCGTCTCGAGATTCACCTTCATCAGGTCGACCTCGTGAAGGTCGCGAGAGGTCCGCATGTACCAGAGCTCGTTCGGATCGTCCGAGATCCACTGGCTCTGGAAGGGCCCCTCGTCCTGGGGATAGCGATAGATGTCGTCG
>DATFJS010000096.1:0-11940 GCA_035269045.1 Longimicrobiales bacterium
AAGCTCGGGGGATCCAGTCCTTCGACCGGGCGACGGAAGCGACCCGGGGACTGCTCCGACCAGCTCCCCGACCACCGCCACCCTCCGCCCAGGTGCCATTCCAGACCCAGATCCATGCCCAGCACCGGAAGTTCACCGTAGTTCAGATAGCTCCGGGTAATCTCCATCCGCGGCTCCCCGGTCGTCGGATCCACGGTGAAGACACCGTCCGCCGGGCGGCTGAGCGTGACTTCCTTCGAGATGTAGTTCCAGTACACCGAACGAAAGAGTGACAGATCGATCGAGAAGCGGCTTCCGATCACGCCCCGGTACCCGAGCTCGATGGAGCTCACGCTGAGCGGCTCAAGCGGAGAGATCGGATCAGGCACGGGTCCGCCGGAGACGTTCACGAAACGGATTCCGTCCCGGTTTCCCCGCACCATGATCGGAGCGCCCGTCGGCCCGAACCCCACGAAGCTTCGGGCATGCAGGAGAAAGGTGACCGGGCTGTTGAAGGCGCGGTTGTAGCTCCCCCGAAGTGTGTGCGAACCCACGGGATTCCAGACCAGACCGAGCTTTGGACTGAATCGGGACCCGACATCGTCGTGGTGGTCGAAGCGCCCGACCACGTTGAGCCGCAGGTCGCTGCCGAGTTGCCCTTCGAGGCTGGCGTACGCGCCGGCCTCGTCGAAGCGGATGGCAGCGTCGTCGGGGCCGTCCGCGAGGTAGGTGCCGTCGCTGTCGGGACGCGTCCGCCGCCACTGGAGTCCCACTGTGAGCCGGTGGCCTCCGGAGAGCTCCACGGCGTGTTGAAGCTCGAGGTCGATTCGGTCGGACCGGTCCACGAAGCGGGCAGCCTCTCGGGCCTGGATCGAATCGAGCCCTCGACCCCCGTACTCGGTCGGGATGCGGCTGCGTGCGGCAATGTCCAGGTAGTGGCTGTCGCCCGCGTCGTTTCCTGTCCAGTAGCCCTGGACGAAGAGGGTTCCGCCTCCGATCACATCGTCGAAATGTCCCCGCAGCTGGTGATAGCGTGTGGTCCATCCATCGACCTGGAGCCGGCTCACGACGGTCAGGTTCACGTAGTCGGCCCGGCTGGCTCCCGCCGAGTAGATGAGGCGGGCTCCCGGGCGAGCTTCCAGGTGAACGGATCCGCTCAGGGTGCGGTGGTGAATATCGAAATCCGGTGAGTCGCGGATCGTGAAGCCCTCGGAGCCGTCGAAGGTGTTGTAGACGGGGAAGTCCCGAACGCGCCGGTCCTCGACGGATAGCACGTATGCCCAACGGTCGGACAGTCGTCCCGCACTCCGTCCTGCCACCCGCAGATGGTCCCGTTCCCCGCCGGTCACCGAAATGGAGTGTCCCGGATCGCGCAGGGGACCCCGCGTCACCAGGTTCACCACGCCGTTGGCCGCGTTTGGGCCGTAGAGGGCGGACGCGGGCCCTCGAACGACTTCGATCCGATCAAGGTCGTCCTGGGCCGCCGTGACCATTCCCGGAAGTAGGGTTCCCAGCCCGGGCAGTGCCGCCAGCCGATGATCGACGAGAACCAGGAGATTCGTCGAGAAGGGATTCACGAACCCGCGGGCGCTGACCTGCTGGTGCCCCAGGCCCGCCTCGAACAGATCCACGCCCGAGACACTTCCGAGAGCTCCGAAGACGGTCGGATTCGCGGACTCCCGAACCCGGTCCCCATCGAGCGTTACCGTCGGCACGTCGGTGTCGACGAGCCGTTCCACCCGGCGGGCGGCGGTCACGACCAGGCCGCTGATGCGGAGCGCCTGCCGGCTCATGGCCAGGTCGACCTCGATCAAGGCCGCTGCGGTGACCTCGACGTTGGTTCGTGCAGCCGCAGCGTACCCGAGCCGCGTGGCCTGGAGTGCGTAGCGGCCTGGAGCGAGGTCATCCAGCCGGAACCGGCCGTCCGGACCGCTGCGGGAGCTGCGGACCACCGTGCCCCGAAGGTCCCGCAGTACGACCTCGGCGCCGACAATGGGCTCCCCGCTCTCCGCCTCGAGCGTCCGACCGGTCACCACTCCGGCCTGGAGTGCATCCGCCGCGAGATCCGAAACGGGAGCGACGGCAAAGAGCGCCAGGGCCAGAAGGAGCGGAGAAGCCCCGGACAGCCACGGTCGCCACGTGGGGCCACTCATCCGAGCCACGCACCCACGAGCAGCCCCACGACGAAGAGCGCTCCGAAGGAGGTCATGAGCCTGACTCCCATGAACCACGCTTCGTTCAACCGCTTCGAGTCCCGCTCCCCGAACACCAGCCGGACCTGTCGCACGGCCAGGGGTAGGGTCACCACCACGATCAGCGTCGGCCAGGGAAGCAGCGATACCGCGATTCCTGCCGGAATGGTGAGATAGGCTCCGGTCACGAGCGCCAGAAGCAGACCGGACGAGGTGGTCCTGCCCAGCACCGTCGAGAGGGTTCGCTTGCCGTGCCGGATATCTCCCTCGTGGTCCCTCAGATCGTTCGTGTGCATGATTCCCGCGGCGAGCAGCCCGATGGGCACCGACGCCACCACCGCAGCGGGCGAGATCCTGAGCGCAACCGTGTAGTAGGAGCCGACGACCATCAGCGGGCCGATCGTCACGAAGACCGCTGCCACTCCCAGGCCAAGGTATGCCAGGCGGATCGGGGGAGCGGAATAGAAATAGCCCACCGCGAGTCCGGAGATCCCGAAGAGAAGAATCGGCCATCCCACGCTCCAGACCAGCCAGACGCCGATCAATGTGGCCACCCCGAAGGTGAGATAGGCGACCCGACGCACCTCGACGGGCTCGACCAGGCCGAGTTGCACGGGAGCGCTCGAGCCCCCGGGGTCGGCCGGACGGCTCCCCCGGGCCGCGACCGCCTTCCAGTTGAAGGAGACGTTGGTCAGGTTCGTCCCGATCTGAATGGCGATCGCGCCTGCCAGCGCCAGAAGGATCCGCGGACTCCAGTGGCCTTCGGCGAGTGCGGTCGCCCCACCGACGGACACGGCGATGCCCGAGATCGCGAGCGAGCGGAAGCGCATGACCTGGAGCCAGACGGAGAGCCGCGAGCGGCTTGTCCATTCGCCGCGACCGGACGCATGCGCATCCGACTCTTGCGGCGTCAGATCTTGCTCTTGGCTCACAGTGTCACTCCGGCTGCCGGTGGGCGCGTCGAGCCCGCGCTTCCATCATCCACCAAGATACCCACGCCGAGGCTGGCCAGCTTTGCCGAGGCACGGGCCACCACTTCGAAGCTTCGGGCGGACTGGTCGTTCAGCGGTCCGAGCGCGCATGGTGCCATGCCGACCACGGTTCCGACGCCGAAGAACAGGCAGGTAGCCGGATCCGACCCATCACGAGCCGGGCGGTGCGAACGCTTGCTGCTGCTCCAGAGCCCAGGACCACTCGGGACGGTGATCAACCGAAGTGAGCGGCAACGAATGGCGGCCGCAACCTCTCAGCGATCGAGCGCCGTGTCGAAGAGTGCTTCCTCCTCTGCCGCGGCCCGTATCGAGCGTTTCCTGGAGAAGCCGTAGTCGCAGACGCCGTGCAGCCTCCGCCCTGTTCGGACCGCCGCGCCGGCGCCTCGCGGATCTTCGACGCGAGCCAGTCGGCCTCTGCCTTCTCGGAGAAGCTGTCCGCCACCGCGATCTTCGGCTGCTCGGTCGTGTCCCGAAGTGCGTCCATGGCGGGGTGAGCGTCGGCCACGCCGAACCTGGACATGAGGTTCACCACGTTCTCCATCTGCGCCTCGGGCGGGCTCTGCGGTTCCGGCGCTCTCCGCGTCCGGGCCGGGGGGAAAGACCGGGATCTCGACACGAGCGCGGAAGTCGAGGCCGGTTCGGTGGCCCGGTCGACCCGGGAAGTAGCGGGATGAGCGAGCGGGTCACGACGATGCACCGCTCGGCAGGATTTCCTCGGAATCCGCCGTCGCAGCCCTCGAGCGGCAGGCCTACGGCGAATCGGATCCTTCGGTTGCGGTCGAGATCGAAGTCACGCGGGGCAGCTGACGCCCCACATGGAAGTACAGAGGCAGCGGCAGCCTCTTCAGTCTTTCCGTGAGCTTCTTGTCGATTCTCACTCTCGGTGTCCGCGTCCAACCGTCCCCCGTCATCCTCGTCAGCGAGATCGTCGAGCAGGTCTCGGGCGAAGGACCGTCCTTCGGGTCGGGCGCCAACGTCACCCGGAGGATGATCCGGAGGTCATGCTATTTCAAATATGTGACAAAAATTAAAAATGTTGTATCCTTCCCTCATGACGACCTCTCACGAAGCACCCGACCCCCTCGACTCGCGCCAGCGGGAGGCGCTCTCCTCCCCCCTGCGCCTGGAGATCTTCGGCCTCTTCACCGACGGGCCGGCCCTGACCGTAGCGGAGATGGCCCGACTGATGGGCCGGTCGCCCAGCTCCCTCTACCACCACGTGGGGATTCTCGTGGAGGCCGGGCTCCTCCGGGAGGAAGGCGTGAAGCCCGGAGCCGGGAGGGCAGCGCGACGCTACGCCCCCACGCGTGGGGTGCTCCACCCCCTGGTCTCCGGAGACGCGGACGACGGGGAGTTCGTCACGCGGGTGATGGGATCGGCTTTCCGCATGGCGGAGCGGGACCTGGAGACCGCGGTGGCCGAAGGGCTCCTGGCCGCGCCGGACGAGGCTGAGCCGTGGCGCGTGGGTCGCCTGCACGGACGGGTCCGCCCGGAGACGCTGCAGCAAGTGGCCCACCACGTGGCCGAGGCCCTCCGTCTCCTCCTGGAGCAGGGCGCCAGGGATCCCCGTCCGGACGACCGTCTCTGCTCCCTCACCGTCGCCCTCCTACCCCTGCGGAACCGTAGCGCAGGTGATGGCACCGAAACCTTCCCTCCCTCTGCCGAGGCCTCCTCTTGATCCATATCACTCCCCTCGACCTGCTGATCGGGATCTTCCTCGTATTCGTGACCCCCGTGTGGGGCCTGTGGGACTTCCATACCCTTCGCCGGGCGGTGGCCCGGGGGGAGCCTGAGGCCCGTGTCCGCTCCTATCGTCAGGGGATCCTCATGGCCTGGGTGGTGACGGGCGTCGTGGTCGCCGTCTGGCTGACAGCCGGGCGTGGCGTGAGCACCCTCGGCATCCGGCCTCCCGGCTCCTGGCCGTGGACGCTGGTCGGGTTGGGTGTGGTCGGGTTGCTCCTGGTCCAACTCCAAGGGGTGCGACGCTCTCCCGAGACCCGGCGTCATCTCCGGGAGGCCGCCGGGGAGTTGGAGCCCTTCCTCCCCCGCACCTCCCGGGAGCAGCGGTGGTTCGCCGCCCTGGGAGTCACTGCGGGCGTGACGGAGGAGCTGCTCTGGCGGGGGGCGCTCATGGCGGCCCTCGGCGTCTTCACCGGCCCTTGGCTCGCAGCCGTAGGCTCCTCGGTGGCTTTCGGCCTGGCCCACGTCTACCAGGGACCGGTGGGGGTAGTGCGGAGCGGGGTCATCGGGATGGCGCTGGCGGCGCTCTACCTCGCCTCCGGCAGCCTGCTGGCTCCCATCGTCGTCCATGCCGCCATCGACGTCGTGAACGGACGCATGGCAGCCCTGGCCTTGCGGGACGCGGAGGCGCCGGTGCAGGCGGCTCCGGCGCTTTGCCGGTAGCGGGGGCCCGGGTGAGCCCTTGTTCCTCCGGATCGACGTGGCCGGGCGGGACAAGCCCGGTTCCCCACCATTGCCCGGGCGCCCGGGGAGCATCGGCGTCCCGTCGGGGTCGAGCGCCGAGAGGGCATCGCGCTCCGGCGACCACCCGCACATCGACCGTGCCCACGGGAGCGCGATGCCGGCGAGGACGGGGTCGTGGTGGACGGAGGGGCGGGTCCGCTTGGGACGGAGAGGCCCCGCTGGCGGATCGGGAGCGGCGGCCGGACGCTTTCGCCCAGGTAGGCCGCGACGTCCGCCATGCGCGGGATCGTGCACGGCGGGCACACGCACCTCGCCTTGCAGCTGAAGGCGACCAGCCGCTCCTGCCCGCGCAGTGCGTGCACCGCGCACGCGCAGCCCGAAGGTGAGGATCCCGCAGGTGGTGAGGATCCCGCAGGTCAGGTAGCGGCGGAACTCGTGATCGGTCCATGCAGGCAGCGGGTCGGTCTCGTCCTCCGAGGCAATCCTGCTCGCGATCCATGCTCGACAGGTCGAGCGGTACGGGGGTGCACACGGAGTGCTCGACGAGAACATCGTGCGGTCGGCACCGGCACGTCCGAGACACCGGTGGAGCTACGACGAGGAAGCAGATCTCGCCGACCTCGCGGCAACGTACCTCGTCGGGTTCTCTCGTTCGCAGGGCTTCCGTGACGGGAACGAGCGCACCGCTCTCGCCGAGGCCGACGACGAGGAGGTGGCGCGGCACCTTCGGGACCGGATCGAACGCAGCGAGTGAGTCGTCCCCGGTTTCCGGTGCACCCGGAGCCGGCACCGGAGCCGGCAGCCCCGGTCCCGGCACGCCACTGCCTCAGTCGGGCGCTTCCCCCTCCGCGGGTCGCCTCGGCGGCGGATCCCCCGGCGTCACACGCACCGGACACACCTTCAACTCCGCCGTGTCCGTGGCAGGATCATAGCCGCCGCCGGTCAGGTCGTTCACGGGCGTCTCGGCGAAGGCGAAGCTCGCGAAGACCGTGCCCCGGGGGGATCGGTTCGTGGCCTCGACGCGGATGGTGATCTCGCCGCGCGGGCTGGCCATCGTGGCCCAGCCGCCGTCCTCGAGGCCCCACGCCGCGACATCGTCGGGGTGCACCTCCAGCGTCTCCTCGGGCAGCAGATAGTCGATGCCCCTGGCGCGGCCTGTCTGGGTCCGGCTGTGGTACGACGCGAGTCGGCGGCCGGTGGTGAGCCACACGGGGAAGGCCTCGGAGGTGGTCTCCGCCGGGTCCCGGTATCGAATCAGCTTGAAGATCCCACGCCCGTTCACGAACTCCTCTTCATGGAGTCGCGGCGTACCCGGATGGCCCTCGTCCGGCACCGGCCACTGGTATTCGCCGTGCTCGATGCGGTCCCAGTCGAGGCCGTGGTAGATGGGTGAGAGCTCACAGAGCTCGTTGAAGATCTCCTTCGGGGATTCGAAGTCGAAGCCGTCGAAGCCCATCCGGCGTGCGAGTTCGTTGATGATCCACCAGTCGGGCTTCGCCTCGCCGGGAGGCGGAACGGCGGCGCGCACCCGCTGGACGCGGCGTTCGGTGTTGGTGAACACGCCGTCGGTCTCGGCCCAGCCTGAAGCGGGAAACACGACGTCGGCCAGCTCGGCCGTTTCGGTCATGAAGATGTCGGCCACGACCAGGAAGTCGAGGCTCCCGAGCGCCTTCTCGCAGTGGCGGCGGTCGGGGTCGGTGACGACCGTGTTCTCGCCGTCGATGAACATCGCGCGGATGCGGTCCCCGGCCAGGTTGAGGGCCCGGACCTTGGTCATCCCCAGCTCCAGATCCGCTTCACGTCCGTAGACGGCGGCGAACTTCGCCTGGCAGGCGGGGTCCAGCACCGACTGGAAGCCGGGATAGTTGTTGGGCAGCGCACCGCAGTCACCGGCGCCCTGGATGTTGTTCTGCCCGCGCATCGGATTGATGCCGGTGCCCTCGCGTCCGATGTTGCCGGTCATGAGCGCGAGGTTGCAGAGGCTCTGGACGTTGTCCACGCCGCAGACGTGCTCGGTGATGCCGAGGGTGTAGTAGATCGCGCCGCGCTCCGCCTCGCCGTACATGAGCGCCGCGCGCTCGATGTCGGCCGCGGGCACGCCCGTGATCGACTCGGCCCACTCGGGTGTGAACTCCTTCACGTGCTCGAGGAAGTCGACGCCGCCGGCGGTGCGTTCGGCGATGAACGACGCGTCGACGAGTCCCTCGCGGGCGATCACGTGGGCGATGCCGAGCAGCAGGGAAGCGTCCGTACCGACCTTCAGCTGCAGATGCAGGTCCGCGATCTCGGCGAGCCGGATTTTCCGCGGGTCCGCCACCACGAGCTTCGCCCCCCGCGCCAGCCCCTTCTTGATGCGGGTGGCCGCGACGGGGTGCGCCTCGGTCATGTTGGTCCCGATGCAGAAATACACATCGGGCTTCTCCATGTCTCGGAGCGGGTTCGACATGGCGCCCCGTCCGATCGTTGCCGCCAGACCGGCGACTGTGGGAGCGTGTCAGGCTCGGCTGCAGTTGTCGATGTTGTTGGTCCCGAGTCCGGCCCGCATGAAGCGCTGCATCATGTAGCCGGCCTCGTGGGGCGTCCGGCCGGAGGCGACGGCATACACGCTGTGACGCCCGTGCTCCTCGACCACCTTCCCCAGCCCCTCGGCGGCGCGATCGAGCGCTTCGTCCCAGGTGGCGGGGCGGAGCTCGCCATCCTCGCCACGCACGAAGGGCGTCTTCAGGCGGTCGGGGTGCTGCACGAAGTCGAAGGCGAACTGCCCCTTCACGCAGAGCGCGCCCTCGTTGGCGGGCCCGTCCATGGCGGGCTGCACTCCGATCATGACGTCGCCGCGCGTCATCACGTCCACCGAGCATCCCACGCCGCAGTACGGGCAGATGGTGCGCGTCTTCTCGGTCTCGCCGGGCACATCGCGGTTGGCGAGGGCCTTGAGGTCGCCGAGTGCGCCGGTCGGGCACGTCTGGATGCACTGCCCGCAGAAGGTGCAGGCGGAATCCTTCAGCAGGCCGTCGAACTCGACGGTGATGCGGGTGTCGAAGCCGCGGTTCTTCACGCTGATGGCGTAGTCGCCCTCCTGCTCGGCGCAGACCCGGACGCACCGGTAGCAGGAGATGCAGTTCTCGTAGTCGCGCAGGATGAAGGGGTTGTCGTCGTCGGGACGGCTGTGGCCCGAGCACTCGCCCGCGAAGCGTCCGGTGCGGGCGTCGTAGCGGTCGACGAGCGTGGCCATCTCCTGCGAGGCGTAGCCGCTGAGCGGATCGACGTCGATCTCACGGTTCTCCGAGGCCACCATCTCCATCAGGGTGCGGCGATGGGTCTCGAGGTGGGCGGTCTTCGTGCGGACCACCATGCCCGGTAGCGCCAGATGGGTGCACGAGGCCACGGGATTCCGGCTGCCTTCGATCTCGACGATGCAGAGGCGGCAGCCGCCGAAGGGCTCGAGGCGCTCGTCGTAGCAGAGCGTCGGGACCATCTTCTCGTGCCGCTCGGCGATCTCGTAGAGGGTCTCGCCGGGGGTGAAGGCGACCTCGGACCCGTCCAGGGTGAGGGTGGGTCGTGTACCGTTTCCGTTCTGGTCGCTCATGCCTTCTCCTCGGCTCGTTGACGTACGTGTCGTTCGACCCGGTCCGGGAAATACCGGAGCAGGCTCTCGGTGATGAGCGGGGCCGCCTGTCCGAGGCCGCACGCGCTGGTCTTCTTCATCGTCTCGTTCAGGTCGGTCACTTCGTCGATCCAGTTCGTCAGATCGGCCGGCCCACCGCCGTTCAGCCGCTCGGTCAGCCGCCGCGTACCGATGCGGCAGGGGAAGCACTTTCCGCACGACTCTTCGGCGAAGAAGTCCATCGCGGCATGGGCCACGTCGACCATGTCGCGCGTATCGTCGAACACCATGATGCCACCGGCGCCCAGGAAGGACTTCCGCGAACGGATCGAAGGCTCGTCGAGGGTCACCGCCTCGAGGTCGTCGCCCGCGAGGAAGCCGCCCGACAGACCCGCCATGGTCACCGCCTGGAAGGTCCGGCCAGCTGGCGGGCCGCCGGCCCAGTCGTTCAGGAGGGTGGTCAGCGGCAGGCCCAGCGGCACCTCGTAGTTGCCCGGCCGCCGCACGTCGCCCGAGAGGCTGATCACCTTGGTGCCCGCGTGCTCACCACGCCCCAGTCCGCGATACCAGTCGGCACCCTTTCGGACGATCGGCGGCACCGAGCAGAGCGTCTCGACGTTGTTGACGACGGTCGGACGGTTCTCGTAGCCGTGGGTCACGGGGAAGGGGGGGCGATTCCGGGGGAAGGGGTGCTTTCCCTCGAGGCTGTTGAGCAGCGACGTCTCCTCGCCGCAGATGTAGGCACCCGCGCCGCGCCGGACGAGGATCCGGAAGTCGAAGCCGTCCCGCCCGAGGATGGACTCGCCCAGCAGGCCGGCCTGCACGGCCGCGTCGATCGCATCCTCGAGAATCCGCTGCGTGTCGGGGTACTCGTAGCGGAGGTAGATGAACCCGAGCGTGGCACCGGTCGCGAACGCGGCGAGCGCCATCCCCTCCAGAAGGGAGAACGGATCGTGATCGAGAAGGGCGCGGTCCTTGAAGCAGCCCGGCTCTCCCTCGTCGGCGTTGCACACGATCGTCTTCGGATGCCCCTCGGCTTCGGCGACGGCCCGCCACTTCCGACCCGTCGGGAAGCCGGCGCCTCCTCGGCCCGCGAGGCCGCTGGCGTCGAGCGTCTCGAGCAGAGCGCTCGGGGATTCCTCCACGGCCGCGGTCAGCGCGTCGAACCCGCCGGTCGATCGGTAGCCGTCGAGCGTGGACCTGCCCGGGGACCGGATGTGCCGGAAGACGCACTCCTCGATGCCTTCGGGGGGTGGCGCGGGGAGAGGCGTCGGCCCGTTCGACAGGTCGCCCGGCGAGGTGCCCGTGACCACCAGGTCGCCCCGGATGACCGGAATCGGCTCGTCGCATCGACCGGGGCAGGGGATGCGCGCCACCGCCTGACCATTCGCCTCGAGCGCGTCGACCAGCGCCTCGGCGCCGCGCTGCCGGCAGACCGGACCGGTGCACACCCGGGATTCGTCCCGGCCGCCGGGATGCCGGGCGAAGTGATGATAGAAGGTGACGGTCCCGTACAGATCGGCGAGCGGGATCCGGAGTCCGTCGGACACGAAGCGGAGGGCGTCCTCGGAGAGGTGGCCGTCCCGGTCGTGGAAGGCGTGGAGCAGCGGCAGCAGCGGCGCGGGCTCGCCGCGCCAGCGGGCGAGGAGTGCCTCGTCGGAGGTGGCTCGCGTCATGCCTCGGCTCCCGCACCGTCGCAGGGGAACGTCGTTGGGAAGGGCCGTCGATGCCGACGGCTTCCGGGATCGGGGTGAAGATAGGAGTCACCCCGACGGCCGGGCAAAGCGCGGACACGGGCGGCTGGTGTGCGCCGTGTGGGAATCCGATCTTCACGCACGCGGGCCCGGAGCCCGGGCCGGACGTGAACAGCATAAGGAGAGGCGAGTGACCCAGGGACCGAAACGCAGCGCGGCCCGGATCGGCGTATCCCGCCACGAGTCCGGGACATGGGATCGACGGCAGGACTCCGTCGCGGTGGAAGAGCCCATGGAAATCCGGCTCGACGTCCCGTCGACGGGAGGTGGAGCGAAGGGCGGTCGGACGAAGGGCGGGCGGGCGGAGGTTCCGGTGTCGGTCACGATGCGGACGCCGGGCGACGATTTCCTGCTCGTGGCCGGATTCCTGTTCGGGGAGGGACTGGTCTCCGACCGCCACGCGATCGTCGACCTGCGGTACTGTCGGAACGTGACACCCCAGGAGTTCAACGTCGTGACGGTCACCCTTCGGGACCCGATCGATCCGGCGTCGCTGACCCGGAACTTCTACATGACGTCCAGCTGCGGCGTATGCGGGAAGGGGTCGATCGAGGCCGTCGAGGTGCAGGGCTGTACCCGGCTCCCGCGCGGTGAGCTCTCGCTTTCCGCCGCGTCGATCCTGGGCATGCCGGAGCAGGTCCGGGCCGCGCAGGCGGTGTTCGAAGAGACCGGGGGCCTCCACGCGGCGGGCCTGTTCGACGCGGCCGGTACGCTGCTCGATGTGCGCGAGGACATCGGCCGGCACAACGCGGTCGACAAGGTGGTCGGGGCAGCGCTTCTCGATGGGCGCGTGCCGCTGCACGACCACGTGCTCGCGGTGAGCGGGCGCGCGTCCTTCGAGCTGGTCCAGAAGGCGGTCGTGGCGGGCATACCGGCCCTGGTCGCGGTCGGTGCGCCCTCAAGCCTGGCGGTGGATCTGGCGGAGCGGTTCGGGATGACGCTCGTCGGGTTCGTGCGAGGTGGGGCGTTCAACGTCTATGCGGGTCCCGAGCGGG
>DATFJS010000097.1:0-2851 GCA_035269045.1 Longimicrobiales bacterium
AACGTCAACGCCGAGGCCCACCTCGTCCGTGCCGATATCCGTGACGAGGCCGTGAGCCGGCTGTTCCGGGAGGTCGAGATCGACGTCGTCAGCCACCACGCCGCCCAGATCGACGTACGGGTATCCGTCAGCGATCCTCGGAAGGACGCCGGGATCAACGTCGACGGGCTCCTGAATCTCCTCGAGGGTGCGCGCGCCGTGGGGACGAAGCGATTCGTCTACGTGTCGAGCGGAGGCGTGGTCTACGGCGAGCCGGAGCAGCGCCCCACACCGGAGACGGCACCGAAATTGCCTCTCTCTCCCTACGGGGTCACGAAGCTCGCGGGCGAGCACTACCTGCACTACTACCGCGAGGTCCACGGGTTGGAGTACGTCGCGCTCCGGTACGGCAACGTCTTCGGCCCCCGACAGGATCCACATGGTGAGGCCGGCGTGGTCGCGATCTTCTCACAGCGCCTTCTCAGGGGGGACGAACTGGTGGTCTTCGGGGACGGGGAGCAGACGCGCGACTACGTGTACGTGAAGGATGTGGTGAGCGCGAACCTCCGCGCCGCGGAGATGGAGATCGAGCCCGACCCCGAGCTCGGTCTCGACGATGTGGCCTTCAACGTCGGCACGGGGGCGGGCACGAGCGTGAACCGGCTGGCCGAGGTGCTCGAGGAGATCGCGGGCGGTGAGCCCTCCCGTAGGTATGCCGAGGCGCGGCCGGGAGAGCTGAGGCACAGCACGCTCGACATCGGGAAGTTCGGACAGGCGGGCTGGAGCCCCGCGTACTCGCTGGAGGATGGCTTGAAGGAGACGTACGACCACATCGCGGAGCACACGCCGTGATCACCCTGATCGCGGGCGCCACGCTCCCGACGCTGGTGGTCCTCGCCGTTCTGGCGGTGGCCTCGCTCGCGAGCTGGTGGATCATCATCTGGAAGTCGCGGCAGTTCCGGGACCTCCAGGTGCTCGGGGACGAGTTTCTCGACGCCATCGAGAGGGCCCGCGGGCTGGACGACGCGTACAAGTCGATCCTCACCCTCCCGGAGTCGCCGTACGGTCGCGTGTTCCGGCAGGGCGTGAACTTCTTCTCCGAGCTCCGGCCCGGCGCGCTGCGCCAGGGGGCGGAGGTCGGCGAGGGGCTGTCGATGACCCAGCTCGAGGCGCTACGCCTCGTGATGGAGAAGGAGGAGGCGGAGGAACGCGACGAGCTCGCGCGTGGCATCAACTGGCTCGCGATGATCGGTTCGGTGGCGCCGCTGCTCGGGCTGCTGGGGACCGTCATCGGCATCATGAACGTCTTCCTCGGGATCGCCGCCGCCGGATCGGGCAACATCAGCGCCGTCGCCCCCGGGGTCGGGGAGGCGCTCGTCACCACGGTGGTCGGACTCTTCGTGGCCATTCCCGCGGTCATCGGGTACAACCACTTCGTGACACGTCTGAACCTGGTGACCGGAGAGCTCGAGGGATTTTCGAGCGAGTTCATCGGAACGCTCGCCCGCGAGGGCCGGGTCTGACCGATGCCGCGCCGCCTTTCGAAACGCGACGACGGCCTCTCGCTCGAGGCCGACATCAACATCACGTCGCTGGTGGACGTCGCCTTCACGCTGCTCGTGATCTTCATCATCACCGCGCCGATCCTGCAGGGCGGGATCGAGGTGAGCGTACCGCAGGCGGACGTGGCGCCGCTGCGGCCCACCGAGGCGCCGGTCTTCGTGTCGATCGACGCGCAGGATCGGATCTTCCTCGAGGAAACCGAGTTCGAATCGGTGGAGGCCTTTCGCTCGTCGTTCGCCGAGCTGGCGACCGCGGGCGGGTGGGAGGTCGTCTATCTGAGGGCCGACCGGGGCGCCACCTTCGGCACGGTCATGCCGATCCTGGCCGCGATCGAGGACGCCGAGGGTGTGGGTGCGTCGCTGGTGGGCGAGTTCTTCGACGGGGGCAGGTGAGGGCACGATGAGGTGGAGCAATCGCGACGTCCGGAAGGAGCCGCCGAAGTCGGCGCTCGTCGGATCCGTGCTCGTGCACGGGGTCGTCGGAGTGCTCGCGATCGCGCTGTCGCTCGCCCAGCCCGAACCGATGGAATTCATCACCTACGAGATCGAGATGGTCTCGCCCCCACCCGCGCAGGCCGAGGAGGAGCAGACGGCCGCGCCGGTGGAGGAACTCGAGATCGAGACGCCGGACCGGCCGGAGCCGGAGCCGGAGGAGACGCCGCCTCCGGAGCCCGACCCCGACCCGGAGCCGGAAGAGGTCCCGCCGGAGCCCGAGACGCAGCCGGAACCGGAGGAGACACCTCCCGAGACGGAGCCCGACTCGGTCCCGACGGAGTCGACCACGCCGGAGGAGACGGAAGAGACCGAGGAGACGGGGGAGGACATCGAGGTCCGCATGGAAGGACTCCGCCGGGACTTCCCGCAGTACTACGGCAACATCGTCACGCAGATCGGGCGGTGCTGGTCGCGGCTGGGGCGGTCCGTTCCCAACGGGCTGACCGCGACCGTGGACTTCGTGATCACCGCGGACGGAACAGTGACCGGCGTTCGGATGGTAGAGCGGTCGGGGTCGGCGCTGTTCGACGGTCTCGTCCGGGAGGCGATCGGGGGCTGCGCGAGCGGCCGGTTCGGCCCGCTTCCCCGGGACCTCGGCTACGAACGCCTCCCCATCCGGTTCGAATTCCGGCCGCCCGGTCAGGACCCGGCGGCCCTCATCCTCTCGCCCGACGACGCATGATCCGACGACGCACCTTCCGCCGCGCCGCACGGTCCGCGCTCGCCCTCCTCCCGGTGCTGCCGCTGGCCGCGCTGCTCGCCACCCCGGCGGCCGCGCAGGAGGAGGAGTTCTCCGGCGTGCGCCTCGGTCTGGT
>DATFJS010000098.1:0-4099 GCA_035269045.1 Longimicrobiales bacterium
CATTCTGGTCGCCACGCCGCGCGGATCGCAGGTCCCGCTGAGCCAGCTCGCGGACATCCGCTTCGCCGCGGGACCACCCATGATCAAAAGCGAGAACGGCCTGCTGAACAGCGTGGTGTTCGTCGATGTCCGGGAGCGCGACATCGGCAGCTATGTCGGGGATGGGCAGCGGCTGCTCGAGGCCGACCTCGAGCTTCCGACCGGATACCGGATCGAGTGGTCCGGGCAGTTCGAGGCGATGGAGCGGGCGAACCGCACCCTCCGCCTCGTCGTCCCCATCACCCTCGCCGTCATCCTGCTGCTGCTGTACCTGCATTTCCGAAGTCTGACGGAGAGCCTGATCGTGATGGTGTCGGTGCCCTTCGCGCTGATCGGCAGCGTCTGGCTGCTCTGGGCGCTCGACTACAACCTTTCGGTGGCGGTCTGGGTGGGGCTCATCGCCCTCGCCGGAGTGGCCACGGAGATCGCGGTGGTCCTGCTCGTCTACCTGGACGAGTCGTACGACCGGCATCTGCGGGAGGGTCGTCTGCGGGATCGAGCCGAGCTTCTCCAGTCCGTCCTGGAGGGCGCCGGCGAGCGGGTCCGGCCGGTGCTGATGACGTCCGTCTCCGTGATCCTCGGGCTGCTTCCGATCATGATTGGAAGCGGTACGGGATCGACCGTCATGAAGCGGATCGCGGCGCCGATGGTGGGAGGCATGCTCTCGGCCACGGTCCTCACACTGGTGGTCGTCCCGGTGATGTACTCACTCTGGAAGGAATCGAGTCTCCCGAAGAAGGGGTCGACATGAGCACCGAGCAGGGGAACGACCACGAGGGCCACCAGGGTCACGACGACCACTCCGGTCACGACGACCACTCCGGTCACGATCCGGCGCGCTTCCGCGACAAGTTCTGGATCACGCTCGCACTCACGCTGCCGGTCGTCTTCTGGTCCGGCCACGTCCAGGGACTGCTCGGCTACTCGGCGCCCTCGTTCCCCGGCTCGGAGTGGATCGGCCCCGTCCTGGCCACGGTGGTCTTCCTGTACGGCGGGCTGGTCTTCCTGAGGGGGGCCGCCCAGGAGCTGCGCGACCGCCTGCCCGGCATGATGACGCTGATCTCGCTGGCGATCGCCGTCGCCTTCACCTTCTCCTGGGTCGTTCAGCTCGGATGGATCGACGCCGGGGCGCTCTGGTGGGAGCTGGCGACGCTCGTGACCGTCATGCTGCTGGGCCACTGGATCGAGATGCGCTCGATCTCGCAGGCGAAGGGCGCCCTGAAGGAGCTGGCCCGGCTGCTGCCGGACACCGCCACCCGCATCACGGACGACGGCGAGGAGTCCGTGCCGGTGGACGAGCTGGCCGAGGGCGACCTGGTGCGGGTCCGACCCGGTGAGAGCGTGCCGGTGGACGGGGTCGTCCGGAAGGGCGAGAGCGACGTGGACGAGTCGATGATCACCGGCGAGTCACGCCCCCTGAAGAAGGGCGAGGGGGACGAGGTGACCGGCGGCACCATCAACGGGGAGGGGTCGCTCCGGATCGAGGTGACGGCGACGGGCGAGGATACGCGCCTGTCGGGCATCATGCGTCTCGTGTCGGAGGCGCAGGAGTCGAAGTCGCGTGCGCAGAACCTCGCCGACCGGGCCGCCCGGATGCTCACCGGCGTGGCGATCGCCGCCGGGCTCGTGACCTTCGTCGTCTGGCAACTGGTCGGCGCGCCGATCGACTTCTCCATCGTCCGCGTCGTGACCGTCCTCGTGATCGCCTGTCCGCACGCCCTCGGCCTCGCGGTGCCTCTGGTCGTGGCGATCTCGACCACGATGGGGGCCCGCAATGGACTGCTCGTCCGGGATCGCCGGGGGCTGGAGGCGGCGCGTGATCTGGACATGGTGATCTTCGACGAGACCGGCACCCTGACGCTGGGCGAGTTCCGCGTCGTGGAGATGGCGGTCGCGGACGGCGTGACCGAGGACACGGCGCTCCGGATCGCGGCGGCCATCGAGTCGGAGTCCGAACACCCGATCGCCCGCGGCATCGTGGACACGGCGAAGGAACGCGACATCGAGGTCCCGGAACCGAGCGGATTCCGAGCCATCACCGGAAAGGGTGTGGCGGGCACGGTCGAGGGAGTCGAGTACCACATCGGGGGTCCGGCCCTGCTCGATCAGGAGGACGCCCGGATCGAGGAGGGTCTGCGGAGCGCCGCGGACGCGGCGGCCGAGCGGGGTCAGGCGGCGATCCACCTGGTTCGGGACGGTGAGGCGATCGCCGTCTTCGCGGTGGCGGACGCGATCCGGGAGGAGAGCCGGGAAGCCATCCGGGCGCTGCACGACCGCGGCATCGAGGTGGCCATGCTCACGGGTGATGCGGAGGCGGTGGCTCGCGCGGTGGCCGAGGAGCTCGGTATCGACACCTTCTTCGCGGAGGTGCTGCCCGAGGACAAGGCGTCGAAGGTGGAGGAGCTGCAGCGCGGGGGTCGAACGGTGGCCATGGTCGGCGACGGGGTGAACGACGCCCCCGCGCTCGCCACCGCCGACCTCGGGATCGCGATCGGCGCCGGGACCGACGTCGCGGTCGAGGCCGGACACATCGTGCTGGTCCGATCCGACCCGCGGGACATTCCGCGGATCGTGAGCCTCTCCCGCGCGACGTACCGGAAGATGATCCAGAACCTCTGGTGGGCGGCCGGCTACAACATCGTGGCCATCCCGCTGGCCGCAGGTGTTCTCGCCGCCTGGGGAATCCTCCTGTCACCCGCGGTCGGCGCGGTGCTGATGTCGGCGAGTACCGTCATCGTGGCCGTGAACGCCCAGTTGCTGAAGCGGGTGGAACTGTGAGGGCCTGGCGGGAGGAAGATCAGCCCCCGACCTCCCCACCCGGAGCGCGTTCCTCCCGCTCGATCCGCACACCCGCGTCGAGCGTCCGGTGCACCGGACACCGCCCGGCGATCTCCATGAGCCGCTCGCGCTGGGACGCGTCGAGGTCCCCCTCGAGCTGAAGCTGCATCCGGACCCGGTCGAGGCGCGGATCCCCTTCCCCGTCCACGCAGTCGTCGTCGTCCTTCCGGTGGAGCTTGTCGTGCTTCAGTCGCACGGTGACGCCCGCGAGGGGCCACTCCTTGCGATCGGCGTACATCCGGAGCGTCATCGACGTGCAGGCGGCCAGACCGGCCACCACGTAGTCGTAGGGGGTGGGTCCGGTGTCCGTCCCACCCACGGACCGCGGCTCGTCCGCCACCAGTCGGTGTCCGCGGACGCCCATCTCGGTGCGGTAGCCCTCCTCGCCGATCCGTGCCACGAGGCGCTCCCCCGCCGTGATCTCCTCCGGATCCTCGTCCGCGAGCGAGGGCACGTATCGCGCCGACCACACACCGAGCACGCGCGCGGCGTAGGTCGCATCGTCCCGATCGCTCAGCAGATGGTCCGCGGTGTCGAGCGTGACGAAGCTCTTGGGGTGCTTCGCCGCGTCGTAGATGCGCCGCGCGTTCTCGATCCCCACGGTGGCGTCCACGGGCGAATGCATGACCAGGAGCGCCGCATCCAGCTCCCGGAGGCGCTCGTCGAAGGAGGCTTCGCTCAGGTCCCGCAGGAAGGACTCGCGGATCGTGAACGGGCGCCCCGCCAGCGTCACCGTGGCCTCCCCCTTCTCGCGGATCTCGGACTCCTTCTCCGCCACGTGCTTCAGGACGTGGGCCGGATCGGCGGGCGCTCCGATGGTCACCACGGCCTCGACCGAGGGTAGCGGGAAGGCGGCGCACAGCACGGCGGCGCCTCCCAGCGAATGACCCACGAGCAGTCGGGGAGCCTCGTGCTCCGACTCGAGCCACCGCGCCGCGGCGACCAGGTCATCGACGTTGGAGCTGAAGTCGGTGTCGGCGAAGTCCCCCTCGCTCTCGCCGAGCCCCGTGAAGTCGAAGCGCAGCACCGCGTAGCCGGCAGCCGCGAGTTCCCGGGTGATCGCGACCGCCGCCCGCAGGTCCTTGGAGCAGGTGAAGCAGTGCGCGAACAGCGCGGTGGCGCGGGGGCGCCCGTCGGCGGGCAGTTCGAGGCGGGCGGCGAGGGTGTCGCCGCTGGCTCCGGGGAATCGGACGGTTCGGGTGCTCATGACGATTCGGTGTGG
>DATFJS010000099.1:0-4531 GCA_035269045.1 Longimicrobiales bacterium
ACAACCCCGAGCTCGCCACGTCCGGTGGGCGCCGCACGGACCCGGACGGGGTGGATGCGTTCGACCGCGAGTACGAGATCGGGATCGAACAGCGCTTGGAGATCGGGGGGCAGCGCGGCGGGCGGAAGCGCGTGGCCGAGGCCGGACTCGAGGCCACCCGGGCCCGGGCCTCCGACGTTGGGCGCGTCGTCGCGCTCGCCATCTCCCTGGCGTTCCACGAATCGCTCGCCGCGCGGGAGCGGGTGGAGCTGGCCGAGCGGACCGAAGACCTCGCCGGGCAGCTCCACGACCTCGCCCAGCGCAGGCTCGACGTCGGGGAGGGTACGCCGCTGGAGTTGAACGCGGCTGCGGTACGGCTCGCCGAGGCGCGCCGCCTCCGCCTCGCGGCCCAGGGACGGCACGACACCCTGCTGCTTCGGCTGCGAACGCTGATCGGCTCGGGGCCCGACGAGCCGATGATGCTGGTGGGCACCCTTCCCGACTCCGCTCCGCCGGTCCTGGCCGACGACATCGTCACGAGCGCCTTGGAGGCACGTCCCGACCTGCAGGCGGCGGCGCACCGGGTGGATGCCGCCGCCGCGGGCGTCTCGCTCGCGGGAGCGCGAGCGTGGCCGGACGTCACGATCGGGGCGCTGGTCGCGCGAGAGGAGGGGGACGACGTGCTGAGAGCCGGAATCCGCGTGCCCCTCGTCCTGTTCAACCGGAATCAGGGCAACCGTGCCACGGCCGAGGCCGCGCGTGAGCGGGCGGTCGTAGAGCAGGAGGGCCTGGCTTTGACGGTCGTGAGCGAGGCGCGCTCCGCGTCCCTCGCCTATGAACAGGCGCGCGCCGCCCTCGACGTCTACGACGCCGACGTCCTCGTCGCGCTCGAGGAGAGCGCGACGCTCGTGCAGCTCGCGGCCGAGGCGGGTGAGCTCAGCATCGCCGACGTGCTCGTGGTGCAGCGTGAGCTCGTGGACGGCCTCCGAGGCTACCTGGACGCGCGGCTCTCCCTCGCGACCGCGCGCGCACGCCTGCTGGCCGCCGCCGCGCTACCTCAAACCACCGACCTCGAAGAGGGAAGCCGATGAACCGCATGACCCTTCACTACAAGCCGGCGCGCGCAGTGCTCGTAGCCATGTCGACCCTGACGATGAGCTGCCACCCGGCCGAGCCGGACTCATCCAGTGGGGAGGGCGCGGAACTCGAGCTCTCCGACCGAGTGGCTCTCACGGCCGACGCCCTCGCGTCGCTGGAGCTGACGTATGCAACGGCGGAGCTGATGGAGCTCAGCCCTACGGTGGACGTGCCCGCCGAGCTCGTTCCCGATCCGGACCGGCATGCCGAGATCGGAGCGCGCGTCGCGGGCAGGATTGTGGACGTGTTCGTCAACGACGGGGACCACGTGGGCCTGCGCGATCCGCTGTTGGCCATCGAAAGCCCGGAGATGGGCGAGGCATGGGCCGACTTCGTCGGGGCCCGTGCCCGCGAACGTGTCGCGCGCCGCGCTCGCGACCGACTGGCACAGCTCCTCGAGGGCCGCGTGACGTCCATCCGATCCTTCGAGGAAGCCGAGGGTGCCTGGGAGATCGCGGACGCGGAGTTCAGCGCGGCACGGACGCGCCTCGCGGCGCTCGGCGTGACGGATCCCAGCGAGCCCCCGGAAAATCCGGCGCGTGTGCTTCTTCGCAGCCCGATCGAGGGAACCGTGACCGCTCGCATGGCGTCGCGCGGGGCGTGGGTGGACCCCGCCGATGTCCTGCTCCGCGTCATCGATCTCGACGAAGTCTGGCTGGAGGCCTCCGTCTACGAGCAGAAGATGCGTTACGTCGACGTCGGCCAGGACGTTCAGGTCGAGGTTCGGGCTCTTCCGGGCGAGGTCTTTCTCGGATCGGTCGAGCGTATCGACGGCGTGCTGGATGAAGACACTCGCTCGATCGGCGTGAGTGTCTCGTTGGCGAACGAGGACGGACGGCTCCGACCCGGAATGTTCGGAACAGCTCGCATTCGGGGAAGCTACGCCGAGGAGGTCCGATCCCTGGTCGTGATACCGGCCGCAGCGGTGCAGGAGCTGGATGGCGGTCCGGCCGTGTTCGTGCGCGTCGACGAGGGGGTCTTCGAGGTGCGGACTGTGCACACGGGCCGGCGCAGCGGCGCACTCGTCGAGGTCATCACCGGTCTGGATGTCGGTGAGGAGGTAGTCGCCGACGGCAGCCTCCTGCTCAAGGGCCAGCTCCTGCGCTCGGAGCTCGCAGAGGAGGACGAAGGCTGATGGCCGCCTGGCTCGTTTCGTGGTCGCTCAAGAACCGCTTCCTCGTTCTCGCTCTGTCCGTCGTGCTCGTCGTAGCGGGCGTCTCCCACCTGCTTCGGCTTCCCATCGATGCGGTGCCGGACGTCACCAACGTTCAGGTACAGGTGCTGACGAAGGCCCCGGCCCTCGCTCCGCTCGAAGTCGAGCGATTGATCACCTTCCCGGTCGAAGCCGCGATGTCGGGGCTCCCGAGGTTGGAGTCCGTCCGCTCCGTCTCGAAGTTCGGGCTCTCCGCCGTGACCGTCGTGTTCGAGGAAGGCACGGATATCTACCGGGCCCGCCAGCTGGTGGGAGAACGGCTGGGAGAGGCGCGAGAGGCGATCCCCGACGGATACGGAACACCGGAGATGGGCCCGATCGCGACCGGGCTCGGCGAGATCTACCAGTTCGAGCTGCGCGGCGAGCCCGCCTGCGCGACCGAGGAGGACACGCCGGAGTGCTACACACCCATGGAGCTCCGTACACTTCTGGACTGGTTCGTCGCCTACCAGCTCCAGAGCGTGCCGGGCGTTGTGGAGGTGAACACGTTCGGAGGAGAACTGAAAACCTATCAGGTCGCCCCGGACCCCGATGCCCTGCGTGCCCACAACCTGGCGCTACCGGCGCTCTTCGAGGCGCTCGAAGCCAACAACCGCAACGTCGGCGGCGCGTATCTCGAGCGGAACCGCGAGCAGGTGGTCATTCGTGGCGAGGGACTGATTACCTCCCTCGAGGACCTGGGGAGCATTGTCGTCGCGACCAGCGAGGACGGTGTGCCGCTCCATGTGGACGACGTGGCGCGGGTCTCCCTGGCCCCGATGGTCCGCCAGGGTGTGGTGACGCGCGACGGGCGCGGCGAGGCCGTGGTCGGCATCGTGATGATGCTGATGGGTGAGAACGCCCGGGTAGTCGTGGACGGCGTGAAGGAGAAGGTCGAGGCGATCTCCGAGAGCCTGCCCCCGGGGGTGTCGATCGACACCTTCTACGACCGCACGGACCTGGTGGCCAGAACCATCAAGACCGTCGAGAAGAACCTCCTCGAGGGGGGACTGCTGGTCGTCGCGGTTCTCCTGCTCATGCTCGGGAGCCTGCGCGGCGGCCTCATCGTCGCCGCGGCGATCCCACTCTCGATGCTGTTCGCGTTCATCGGGATGGTCCGCGCGGGGGTGTCGGGAAACCTGATGAGCCTGGGCGCGATCGACTTCGGCCTCATCGTGGATGGATCCGTGGTGATGATCGAGAACGTGTTCCGCCTCATGTCCGACAAGAGTTCGGAGGGCAAGCCGTCGGTCGAGATCGTCCGCGAAGCGACGACAGAGGTGGCGCGGCCCGTCGCCTTCGCCGTGGGCATCATCATCATCGTATTCGTCCCGATCCTCACGCTGACCGGCGTCGAAGGGAAGATGTTCAAGCCGATGGCGCTCACCCTGATGTTCGCTTTGGCCGGGTCCCTCATACTGGCGCTCACCCTCGTCCCTGTCCTGGCATCACTCCTTATTCGGAAGCCGCCGAAGAATCACGAGACGTGGCTGGTGAGGCGTTTCAAGGCGGCGTATGAGCCGCTGCTGGACCGGGCGCTGGGGAACCGTGTCCGCACTGTCGCGCTCGCAGGTGGTCTCTTCGCCATCGGCGTCCTCGCGGCGAGCACACGCGGTGCAGAGTTCATTCCCCGGCTCGACGAAGGAGCCATTGCCCTACAGATGTGGCGACTTCCCTCCGTCTCCATCGACGAAGCGGCGCAGCAGGCGGGGCTCGTCGAGGGCCTTCTCCTGCGCGAGTTCCCCGCCGAGGTGGAGACGGTGATCTCCAAGACGGGGCGTCCCGAGATCGCGACCGACCCCATGGGCGTGGAGATGAGCGACGTGTTCGTCATGCTCCGGGACCCGAGCGAGTGGACCTACCCCGACAAGACCGAGCTTGTCGAGGCGATGGAGGTCGTCCTGAATCGGGATGTCGCCGGGGCTGCGTTCGGTTTCTCACAGCCGGTCGAATTGCGCGTGAGTGAGCTGATCTCAGGCGTACGCTCGGACATTGCGATCCAGATTTACGGAGATGACCTGGACGAACTCGCGCGCGTCGGCAGCGACATTGCTCGAGCGGTGTCGGGCGTCGAAGGGGCCGACGACGTGAAGGTCGAGCAGGTGACCGGCCTGCCGATCATGACAGCCCGCGTGGACCGTGCGGCGCTCGCTCGCTACGGCGTCAACGCAGACGACGTGCTGGCCGCGATCGAGGCGCTCGGCGGACGGGATGTGGGGGTCG
>DATFJS010000100.1:0-30906 GCA_035269045.1 Longimicrobiales bacterium
GCGATCGGGTGTCGCTGTGGACCGAAGGTGAGGGATGGAGGGAGGCCGAGGTCGAGGACCCGCTGGCGGATCTGGATGCCCGGATGTCGGCATGGACGCCCGCCGAGATCCCCGGACTGCCGCGCTTCTGGGGTGGTGCCGTCGGGTTCTTCGGATACGATCTCGTCCGCCGCGTCGAGCACCTCCCCGACGAACCCGAGAACGACCTCGGCACGCCGGACGGCCTGTTCGTCTTCACCGATGTCGTGCTCGCGATCGACAACCTGAAGGGTCGGGCCATGGCGATCGCGGTGGCCCGGGTCGACGAGGGCGCGGACGAGGACGAACTCCGGACCGCCTACGACGAGGCCGCGGACCGCGCCCGGGCGCTGGTCGGCGAACTCAACGCCGCGCCGGCTCCCGGCTCCCTCGAGCTCCGACCCGAGCCCGACGCGGACCCTGCGTTCACGTCGAGCATGTCGCGCGAGCAGTTCGAGTCGGGCGTCGAGACGATCCGCGAGTACATCCGCGCGGGCGACGCCTTCCAGGTCGTGCTGAGCCAGCGGCTGTCGATGGAACTTGAAGGCGAACCCTTCGACCTCTACCGCGCACTGCGCTCGATCAATCCGTCCCCGTACCTCTACTTCCTCGAACTCGACGGCATGACGCTGGTCGGCAGCTCGCCCGAAGTGCTGGTGCGGCTGGAGGACGAGGTGGTGACGGTGCGCCCGATCGCGGGGACGCGGCCGCGGGGTGCGACACCCGAGGAGGATCGCGAACTCGCCGAGGACCTGCTCGCCGACGAGAAGGAGCTGGCCGAGCACCGGATGCTGGTCGATCTGGGACGCAACGACGTCGGGCGCGTCGCACGCTACGGGACCGTCACCGTGCCCGAGCAGATGGTCGTCGAGCGCTACTCGCACGTCATGCATGTGGTGAGCCAGGTCGAGGGGCACCTCGCGGACGATCGTTCCGCCCTGGACGTCCTCGCGGCCTGCTTCCCGGCGGGCACGGTGTCGGGTGCGCCGAAGATCCGCGCGATGGAGATCATCGACGAACTCGAGCCGGTGCGGCGCGGGCCCTACGCGGGGGCGGTGGGGCACATCTCGTGGGGTGGCCGCCGGATGGACACGGCGATCACGATCAGGACGGTGCTGGTGGCGGGGGGACGGGCCTACGTGCAGGCGGGTGCGGGGATCGTGGCGGATTCCGTGCCGGCGTCGGAGTACGAGGAGACGCTGAACAAGGCGCGGGCGCTGCTGCGGGCGGCGGCGATGGTGCCTCCCAGGGACTGACCGGCCGGGCCCGGGGCGTGGGGTCCTCACCCCCGGGCCGGGGGGCGCGCTCGGCGAGGCCGGGCACCCCCGCGGGGGGAATCCGCAGAGCGTATATTGTCCGCATGAGGTCTTTACTTCGTCCTTTTCGCCCCACCCCATGAGCCCCGACCTGCAGTCCCTCGCCATCGGCCTCGGCCTCGGCCTGCTGGTGGGCGTGCAGCGGACCTGGTCGGACCATGACGAGGCCGGCGTACGCACCTTCGCGCTCATCACGCTCCTGGGTGTGCTGTCCGCCATCCTGGCCCGATCGTTCGGTGGCTGGATCGTCGCGGTGGGGCTCGCGGGCGTCGCGGCCATGCTCGTGACCGTGAACCTCGGTCGTCATCGGCGGGCCGAGAACGTCGATCTCGGCGCCACGACCGAGGTGGCGGCCCTCCTGATGTACTCGGTCGGCGCGGCACTCGGGGCTGGACTCACGGTGCCGGCGGTCGTGGTGGGCGGAGTTGTGGCGGTCCTTCTGCAGTGGAAGGGTCCCCTGCACGAAGTGGCCGACCGGCTGGACCGGGCCGAGATGGGAGCGATCGCGCGGCTGGTGCTCATCGGCCTGGTCATCCTGCCCATTCTGCCGAACCGGGACTTCGGACCGTTCGAGGTCCTGAATCCGTTCGAGATCTGGCTCATGGTGGTGCTGATCGTGGGCATCAGCATGGTGGGATACGTGGCCTTCCGCCTGTTCGGCGGGCGGGGAGGGGCGGTGGTCGCCGGGCTCCTCGGCGGCGTGATCTCCAGCACGGCCACCACGGTGAGCTATTCGCGGCGGAGTCGCGACACACCCGCGCGCAGCGCCTCGGCGGCACTGGTGATCACCCTGGCGTCGGTGGTGGTCTTCGGGCGGGTCATGGTCGAGGTCGCGGTCGTGGCGCCGGGGATCCTCCTCGACGTGGCGCCACCACTGGTTGCGATGATGGCGTTCATGGGCGCGCTGGCGCTGCTGCTCATGCTGCGCACGTCCGACGAGGGCGGTCTCGAACTCGAGGAGCAGGACCCGCCGTCCGAACTCACCGCGGCCGTGATCTTCGGCGCCCTCTACGCCGCCGTGCTCGTGGGCGTCGCGCTGGCCCGGGAGTACCTGGGCACGGGCGGCCTCTACGTCGTCGCAGGGCTGTCGGGCCTGACCGACATCGACGCCATCACCCTGTCCACCGCGCAGCTCATGAAGGGCGATGGTCTGGATCCCGCGACCGGCTGGCGCGTGATCCTCGTCGGCGCACTCGCGAACCTGGTGTTCAAGGGCCTCGTGGTGTTCACGATCGGTCACCGGTCGCTCCGGGGCCGGATCGCGGCGGTGTTCGGGGCGACTCTCGCTGCCGGCGGGGCCATCCTGGTATTCTGGCCGGGCTGACCTTCTTCGGACATGAAGTTCTTCGGACCGACCCGCGGAAGTCGTCGACCCCTCCCCAGCCGACCGCGTGCGAATCGCACCCGGTGCCGGTACGTTTCAAACTTCGAGGTCACATCCGCTGTCGGGACCTCGCCCCCATATCCGAAACGAGCTCACGCCATGTCCTTCTCGAAGCATCTCATCGCCCAGGTCGACGCCGAACTTCACGCCTCTCGCCGGGTCATCGAGCGCATCCCGGAGTCGATGCTCGAGTGGGCGCCGCACGAGAAGTCGATGGACGCGAAGACCCTCGCGACCCATGTGGCCAACCTGATCTCGTGGGGCGCGATGATCGCGACGACCGAGGAGCTCGACTTCCAGTCCGATCAGATGAAGAACTGGAGCCCTCCGGAGCCCGATACGGTGGAGGAGATCGCCGAACTCCTGCAGACCAACGTGGACCAGCTGAAGGGGATTCTGGAAGGAATGTCCGACACCGAGCTCCAGAAGCCCTGGGTCATGCGGGCAGGCGATCAGGTGTACTCGTCCGAGTCGCGGATCGACCAGATCTCCAGGTGGGTCATCTCCCACCAGGTCCATCACCGCGGTCAGCTGACCGTCTACCTGCGGATGAACGACGTGCCGGTCCCGGGAATCTTCGGACCGAGCGCCGACGAGCAGGGGACGTAGGGGCGGGGTCAAACGGGCACGGGCGGCCCGGCTTCGGACGGACGCGTGCCCGGGTGGGTGGTCGGGGGCTTCACCCCGGGGTGATCGGGTGAGCGTACGAACGAGCTGAAGCTCCAGCCAGCCCCCGAGCGAACCCGTCGGCGAGCACCCAACCCCACGCACCGGTGAAGCGAGCGGCCCCGGGGGTGAAGCCCCCGACCGCCCCTTCCACCAGAAGCGCCTACCGAAGCGCGGTACCCAGCTCCTCGTACAACCGCACCAGCGCCGCCGTCCCGGTGTGGAACTCATCGAGCCCGAACCACTCGTCCGGCGCGTGCATGTTGCAGCCCGGCAGGGCGAACCCGACGAGCAGGGCGGGGCAGTCGAGGATCTCCTCGAACTCGACCACGATCGGGATCGAGCCGCCCTCGCCGACGCGCACCGGAGCGGTCCCGAAGGCCTCCTCCAGCGCGGTAGCCGCCGCGTCGAACAGCGGGCCTTCGGGGTTGGCCTTCCAGGGCCTTCCGCCGTGCAGCGCCTTCACCTCGAGCGTCACGCCGTCGGGCGCCACCGACTCGAGATGCACGGTGAGCTGCTCGATCACCCGAACCGGGTCCTGATCGGGCACCAGGCGGAAGGAGATCTTCGCCATCGCTTCTGCGGGCAACACCGTCTTGGCGCCCTCGCCCGTCCATCCCGACAGCAGTCCGTTGATTTCGCACGTCGGGCGGATCCAGAGCCGCTCGAGCACGGACCATCCGACTTCCCCACTGAGGGCCGGCACACCGACGCCCTCGCGGAAGCGCTCCTCGTCGAAGGAGAGTGAGCGGATCTCGTCCCGGATCTCCTCGCCCCACTCGATCACGTCGTCGTAGAAGCCGTCGATCGCGATGCGGCCGGTGACGTCATGCAGCGTGGCGATCATGCGCGACAGGATGGCCGCCGGATTCGGCACCGCTCCGCCGTACGCCCCCGAATGCAGGTCACCCTTCGCGGCGCGCACCCGGACCTCCGCGTAGGCGAGCCCGCGCAGCGAGAACAGCAGCGACGGCTGTCCCTTGTCGAACATCGCCGAGTCCGAGATCACGACGGCGTCGGCCGCGAGCCGGTCCCGGTGCGCCTTCACGAAGGGAAGGAGGTTGGGGCTTCCGACCTCCTCTTCACCCTCGGCGATGACCACGACGTTGAGCGGCAGCGTGCCGTTCGCGACAAGGTGTGCCTCAATCGCCTTCACGTGCATGTAGAGCTGACCCTTGTCGTCGGCCGAACCGCGTGCGTACACGCGTCCATCCCGGATGTCGGGTTCGAATGCGGGAGCGGTCCAGAGCTCGAGGGGCTCTGGCGGCTGGACGTCGTAGTGCCCGTAGATCAGCAGGGTGGGCGCGTCCGGACCCGCGTCGCGCCACTCCCCGAGCACGACGGGGTGTCCGTCGGTCGGAATGATCTCGGTGTCGAGCCCGGCATCGGTCATCCGGTCGGACAACCATGTGGCCGCATCCTTCAGGTCGTCTCGATGCTCCGACTTGGCGGACACGGACGGGATGCGGAGAAAGTCGAAGAGCTCGGCGAGACGGCGCTCGGCGTTCTCCTCGAGGTACTTCACGGGTGCGGCGGACGATGGTGACTCGGACACGGTGCTACCTCGTTCGGTGTCGGAGGATCATGGGGCGCCGCGGATCAGAGCCAGCCGCGCACGCCCCAGCGATAGACCCAGGCGATGAACCCGGCGAAGACGGCGGCGCTCGCCATGCCTCCGATGCTCAGCGAGGTCGGCTCGTAGAAGTGGAAGATCCCCACTCCGAGCATGCCGCCGATGAGAGCGCCGAAGGCGCCGAGGACGGCGATCACGGTGGCGTGTCCGGGCTGCTCCTCGGGCAGCTTCATCGCCGCCCGAACCAGGAGACCGATCATGCCGCCCATGACGATCCAGATGCCGATGCCAATCCAGTTTTCCATACTGTGCTCTCTATTCTTGGATCACGCTCGGAGGAGGTACTCTCCGCAGCCCTGAAATGTATCCCGGAGCCTGGGCTCCGACCACCTACTGCGCGTCCTTCATGCGACGCTTGAGCTCCTCGAGCACCGCGTCGTAATCCACGTCGGGGCGCTCGATCGGGGAATCCGGGTCGACCCTGAGGTCGCTCCTGAATTCCTCGTGGATCTCCTCTGCCGCCTCCGCCTTCACCCCTTCGTCGCCCAGACGTTCCTCGAATCGATCGAACTCGGCGAACAGACGGTCCGTGTCCGTGAGCGAGTCACGGGCGGTATTCCGTCCCACTTCGGCCTCGAGCGATGCGCGGCGCGATCTGGCTTCCTTCAGCTTGGCGGTCATCTCGGCGACGTCACGACGGGCGAGTGCGATCTCCGCGGTGATCGCCTCACGCCTCTGTTCGAGGACGCGGGCGCGCTCCTCGTGCCGCTCCGCATGCTCGACGGCGATCCGGGCGGTCTCTACGTCGTCGATCTCGTTGGCCATGCGCTCGCGCCGCCTGCAGGTGGCCGTCGCTTCCACTTCGCGGGCGAGGCGGGTCTCCGTCTTCGCGAGCTGATCCTCGAGGCCGGACAGATGCGCCTTGGCGTCGGTCACCTCGTCGATCATGCCCTTGAGCAGACGATCCACGTCGTCGCCGACCGTATCCCGGTCGAGCTCGTTCATGAAGTTGTCCACCGCCTGCCGGAAGGCGGAGCGCAGGTCGTCGAACACTGGAGCCTCGTGGAGGTGTGGAAGCGTTCCCCGGGAAAGGGTCCCCTAGCATAAGACGAAGACCCGACCGCCGTCAGGGCGATCGGGCCTCGTCGTTCCCGGGGCCGACGCGGGGGTCACGCCGGTGCCGGGCTCACATCGGTCGATCGGATCAGGCGATGTGAGGCTCGATCCGCTGCGCGAAGGAGTTGCGAGCCCGGTGCAGCCGGCTCTTCACGGTTCCGAGGTTCACTCCGGTGATGTCCGCGATCTCCTCGTAGCTCTTGCCCTCGAGCTCCCGCAGGCGGAAGACCAGCTGATGGTGCTTCGGGAGCGTCTGGACCGTCTCCTCGACGATGTCCTGGAGGAACCGCTTCCGGAACATGTCGTCCGGCTTCATCGAGGAATCCTCGAACTGAAGCGGTCGGTGATCGTCGTCCCAGCTGCTCGTGAGCTTCTGGAAGAGGACCAGGGGCGAGCGGGAGCGGTTCCGGAGCTCGTTCTTCGAAAGATTGCTCGCGATCGTGTAGACCCACGTCGAGAATTTCTTCGTGGTGTCGAAGCGATGGAGGTGCCGGGTGACACGGATCCACGCCTCCTGAACGAGGTCCTGAGCACGGTCCGAGTCACCCGTCTTGCGAGTGATGAAATGGACCAGACGGTCGCGGTACCGCCCGAACAGTTCCTGAAATGCTCCCGGGCGCCCATCGAGGTGGGCGGTGACGAGCATTTCGTCGGAAAGCTCGTCGAGCGGCGACGTCGCCGGATCGAGTGTGCCTGTGCTCCCGTTCGTTCCTGACATGTGGACTCCCGCGGAGGTGGCCCCGAGCATGCGGACTGCCTTCCGATTCGGATCGACCCTTCCGATTCGAAGCCGCCAGCTACTCGAGTATTCGAAAACAATTATTGACTGCCGAACATCAAACATACGAAAATGAGGCTCTGGCGCAAGGATGCCGTAATCGTTCATTCCATGCGAGTGATCGGTTGTGGACCGCCTTCGTGAGCGATTTCCGGCCCAAATAGGTTCAATATACAGTTCGCGAACGATCGAATCGGTTCGATGAGCGGATTGCGGCCTCTGCGGCGTTGTCCACCTGAGCGGACACGTGCGCGTCTGCGTACCCGAGATCGTCTCGCGAGTCGGCGCCGCCGGGGGGCGGGGGCCGCCGGCAGACCGACGGGATCGAGGTGTTCCGGTGCGTCGAAGTCCGCCTCCGAGGTGCTGTCGACGCATGGGTCGGCGCGACTGCAGGCACGCCGGCGTTCCGCTGGCGCATGGCCATGCAGGCCCGAATCGGCGACCTTGAACTCCACGCGCCGGACGCAACCTTCCGTGACGCGACAGGAACCCGCCCGTGACGTAACGGGAACTCCGCCTTCTTCCAGACTCTCTTCCACGTGGCCACCTCCACCGACACCGCCAAGCCCCGAATCCGGGCGCATCTCGCGCTCGCGATCCTCGAGGTGCTTCAGGCGCAGGATACGCCGGTCGAGGTTCTCGAGGACGAGAATCCCTCGCAGACGATGCCACGTCGTCTCGGGCTGTCCGGGGTGGTCGACCGGCAGGTCCAGCTCTACCGGGCGGAGGCCCGGCGCGGTGGGCGGATCACCGACGGGCAGTTCCACGATCTGGTGCAGCTGGTGACCCGCCGACCGGATGCGCCGGAGATCTTCTGGCAGGTCGGGCGACGGATGGCCGACGCGGGAGATCAGACACTGGTAAGTCGACTTCTCCCGGAGCCGCTCCGGTACGCCCGCCTGCGACGCCGCGTGCGACGCCGCATCAGGAAGGTGTTCGGGCGGGTCATCGGTGGATTCGCCCCGGGACCCTTCTCGATGGAGGGGCGCGATCTGCTCTTCACGCGACACGCGCCCGCCGGTGAGGCATGCTATCTGGCGTCGGGGCTCTGCCAGTCGCTCGTCGAAGAGGGGCTCGGCGCCGCGTACCATGTGGTCCACGACCGATGCGAAGCGCGTGGTGACGCCCTGTGCCGCTGGACGATCACCGGGGACGCGACCGTGAGGGAGTCGAGTCGAGCGGGCGACTGGATGCCGGAGCCCGAGGCGAGCTGACCGCCGCCGCCCCGACGGACTTTCAGCCGGGCGTCCGGCCCGATCGTCGCAGGGTGTCGCCGAGGGCGCGGTGGACCTTGTAGAGGCACAGATCCTGGACGACGGTGAACCCCGCCGCCCGAGCTTCCGCCGCTGCCTCGTCGTGGCGGATCCCCTCCTGCAGCCAGATGACCGGGCGGTCCGGCCGTGTCATGGCTTCCCGAATGATGTCGGGTGCTTCGTCGGACGGACGGAAGACGAGGACCATGTCGATTTCCTCGTCGACGTCCGCGAGCGAGCGCTTCACGTCACGGCCGAAGATCCGTTCGGCATGTGGGTTCACGGGGATGATGTCCGCGCCCCGCGTCGCGAGGTAGGACGGCACGCGCCGAGCGGCCTTGGCGGGGTTTCGCGAGATGCCCACGACGGCGATCCGGATGGTGCGTCGCACCACCTCGTGCATCTCCTCCACCCCGGGATTCCGGGGATCCGAGGAGGCGGAGAGCTCCGCCTCGAGCAGGCTTCGGTCGAAGAGTTCGTCGGTAAGCATGGGGAGGCAACGTATTGCCACTCGGCCCGTACGTCATCAGCATACGGGTCCTCTGGACGGTCTCACCCCGCAGAATCGGGCCCGCACATGCTAGAACTGTTGATTGCCGGAATCGTTGGAATCGTGCTCGGGTTCGTCGCCGGGAGAGCGCTCGGCTCCAGCGATACGCCGGAGGATCCCTACCGGGAGCCGTTGACCGGCCTGGCGACCGAGCTGGACGAGGGACGTATCCGGGGCGCCCGACCGGGTGACCCCGAGCCCGTCGTCGCAATCCGTCGCGCCGTCGAGCGGCACTGGTCGCCCGGCAACGAGACGCGTCAGGAGGCGCTCGACCAGGCGCTCGGTCGCATCGCCGCCTTCATCGAGGAATCGGTGCAGAAGCCGCTCGAGGCAGGGCGCGAGGGAGACGCCGCGCTAATGAACGAGGCGATCGGACGTGCGCTCGGGGGCATCGCCGATCTCGAGTTCTTCCTCCGGGATCCGATCACGCCCGACGAGACCCACAACCTCACGCCGCTACTTCAGGGCGTGACGCGGGAATTCATCGAGGACTGGGAGGTCGGGGTCCGGTTCACCGCCCAGCAGTTCCCCGTCCGGGCGCACATCCATCGCGACACCTTCATGGATGCCGTCTACCTGCTGCTCCACAACGCCGCGCAGTTCGGCGGCGATGCGGGGACGGTGGAGGTACGGGTCGAGGAGAAGGACGGCCGTGCCGTCGTCGAGATCCTCGACAGGGGCCCCGGCTTCAGCGAGGAAGCGCTCGAGCGTGCGCGCGACCTGTTCTACACCACGCGCGAGTCGGCGCTGGGACTCGGCATCCCCTTCGCGCGGAAGATCGTCGAGGGCTTCGGCGGAAACCTCGAGCTGGAGAACCGGCCCGAGGGTGGCGCGTGCGTCCGACTGCTTCTGCCGCCGGCCTGAGGGCCGTCGATGCTCCGTCGTCAGACCCAGCCGTAGATCTGATACAGCATCATGTAGACCACGATGCCGGTCACCGAGACGTACATCCAGATCGGGTACGTCCACCGCGCCAGCCGGCGGTGCTCGTCGAACCTCTCCTTCGCGGCGAGGAAGAGCAGTCGGAGCACCAGCGGTACGACGATGACCGCGAGCACCATGTGCGAGAAGAGGATCGTGAGGTAGGCCGTTCGGGCCATTCCCTCGCCCGCGAACTCGTGCGTTCCCGTGAGCAGGAAGCGCGTCACGTAGAAGACGAGGAAGAGCGCGGATGCGGTGACGGCGCCCAGCATCGCCTTCATGTGTCGATCGCGTCGGCCGCGCCGGATGAAGATGTAGCCGAGAATCAGGCACACGGTGGCGGTGCCGTTCAGGAGGGCGTTCACCCCCGCGAGGGTGTCGCCCAGAGCTGCGGTGTCCATCAGACGTCGGACCGGGAGTCGGGCGCCCGCGCCGCGCCGACCGGGATCTCACCCCTCGGACGAGAGATGGAGCCGTCGTTCGTCTCCTCCGCGGGCTCGGCTCCCCAGCCGATCCATCCCCATGTCGCCATCACCACCAGCGTACAGAGCAGGGCGGCCGCGCCCAGGGTGTGCAGCGACACCGGTACGACGGCGAGAATGCTGAGCACCGAGACGATGCCGAGCGTCATCTGCACGGTGACGAGGGCGATCGCGGCGAGCGCGAACCGTCGGATGGTGAGCGCGACCGGGCGGCGCAGGAGCTGGACCGCGAGGACCACCACCGCCAGGGTCGCCAGAACGCCCACGACGCGGTGCGCGAAGTGCAGCCCGACGAGATGGTTGGTGATGGTCGGGACCCACTCGCCACCACACCGCGGAAAGTCGGGGCAGGCCATGCCGGCGTCGGTGTGCCGGACCAGACCGCCCAGAACGCTCTGCCCGAAGACGAGCGCGGCGGATGCGGTGCCCCACACCTTCAGGTCGCGACGGACCTCCGGCGACAGCGGTGGGCGCGTCGTGCGTCGCGGCGATGTCGCGACGGCGAGCACCGTCGTCAGGCAGAGGAAGAGGAGCGCCATCGACAGATGCGAGGTCGAGATGGCGTCGGGCAGGCGCATGATGACGGTGAGTCCGCCGAAGACGGCCTGCACCAGCAGAAGGAGCACGCCGCCGACCGCCGCGGCTTTCACGCCTCGCGAGGCACCCTCGCGGAAGGCGAACCACGTCCCCAGGGCGAACATGAGGATGAGCCCACCCGCCCACAGGCGGTGGATGTGCTCCCAGAAGACACCCCCCTCCATGACCGGCATGTACGAGCCGAAACAGGTGGGCCAGTCGGGGCACGCCAGTGACGATTCCGTCGCGTGCACGATGCTGCCGAGCAGCAGGAGCGACAGCGTCCAGGCGACGCTGATCGCGAAGGCTCGGTGGTGCTGCGGGGCACCGGTGTGTTGCGAATTGATCATGGCTCTATCTTACACGGCGTGACCGACTCCGTTTCCACCTCCGAACCCGCCGAGCCGACGTCCCGAAACCCGGTACGTGCGCTCGGTTTTCTACGCCGCCTCGGGCCGCGGCTGCGCCCTCACGTGGGGGCGATCGCGGCCGGGACGGTGCTGATCCTGATCAGTTCGGCGATCGGTCTCGCCTTTCCACTGTTCGTGAGAAATCTGTTCGATGCCGCCTTCCTCGAGGGAAACCCCGAACGGCTGAATCAGATCGCGCTGCTGCTCCTCGGACTCTTCGCGATCCAGGCGGTGGTGAACTTCGGCCAGAGCTACCTGACGGCCGCCGTCTCGGAACGCGTCATCGCCACGCTCCGCATCGACCTCTTCGACGCGCTCGTGGCCCAGTCCCCCGGATTCTACTCGAATCGGCGCGTGGGGGAACTGAGCTCGCGCATGGCGAGCGACGCGGGCCTCGTCCAGCAGGTTCTCCGCTTCGGAGTCCCGGAGCTGGTCCGACAGGCGGTCTTCCTCGTGGGCGCGCTGGCGATCGTGACGTACACCAGTCCCCGACTGACGCTCGTCACCCTCATTGCGATCCCCTTCGCGATCGGGGTGGCCTGGTTCTTCGGCATCCGCGTGCGCCGGATCTCGACCCGCATCCAGGACACCCTCGCCTCCGCCGTGGCACGCGCGGAGCAGGTGTTCACGCAGATCCGGATCGTTCAGAGCTTCGGCCGCGCTCCGTACGAGCGGGACCGGTTCGAGGTCGAGGTCGAAGAGACGTACCAGGGCGGGCTGAAGCGGGCCGTCGCCCGGGCGGGCCTCACGGGCGCGGTCACCTTCTCCGCCTTCGCCGCGATCGTCGTCGTGTTCTGGGAGGGCGGCCGGCTTGTGCTGGCCGGTCAGCTGACGGCGGGAACGCTCATCGCCTTCCTGCTCTACGCGGTCTCGATCGCGGGTGCGATCTCGTCCGTCGCAGGGTTCTGGACGAACGTGCAGGAGGCCGCGGGTGCCGCGCGCCGCATCTTCGAGCACCTCGACCGTGCGCCCGAGATCCGGGATCCGGAGTCCCCCAGGGAACTGCCACAGCCCGTCAGGGGCCACGTCCGCTTCGACGGCGTCACCTTCCGGTACGGCGACAAGCTTCCTCTGGTGCTGAAGGGCATCGACCTCGAGATCCGTCCCGGAGAGAATGTGGCGCTGGTGGGGAGTTCGGGGGCGGGGAAGACGACGATCGCATCGCTGATCCCGCGCTTTTTCGACGTCGAGGACGGGCGGGTGACGATCGAGGGGGTGGATATCCGGGACCTGCGTCTCCAGGACCTGCGCGGGGCGATCGGGATAGTGCCGCAGGAGCCGATGCTGTTCGCGGGCACGATCCGCGAGAACCTCCTGTACGGCCGTCTCGACGCCAGCGAGGAGGAGATGATCGAGGCCGCGCGCGAGGCGCACGCCCACGAGTTCATCGCCGGCTTTCCGGACGGGTACGATCAGGCGGTAGGCGAGCGCGGCGTCACCCTCAGCGGCGGACAGCGCCAGCGGATGGCGATCGCACGGGTGATGCTCAAGCGGCCGGCGATCCTGATTCTGGACGAGGCCTCGTCGAGCCTGGACGCGGAGAGCGAGCGACTCGTGCAGGACGCGCTCTCCCGACTCATGGAGGACCGCACGACGCTGGTGATCGCCCACCGACTGAGCACCGTGATCGAGGCCGACCGGATCGTCGTGCTCGACGGCGGCCGGGTGGTCGACGTCGGGACACACGCCGACCTTCTCGACCGGAGCGAGGTCTACTCCAGGCTGTACCGCGGTCAGTTCGAGGCGGCGCTCGCCAGCGTGGAGGCGTCCGGGGGCTGACCGTCCCCCTCTCCGACGCCCTGGGGGTCGACCTCCATCTCGGCCACGCCCGTGGAGGGTCCGTAGGTCTCCTCCAGCGAGATCGGCCCCTCCTCGAGCCATTCGAACGCCCCTTCCAGCATCTTCCGGGCGATGTCGTAGGTGTTCACGTCGTCGTTCCGATAGAGCCCGCGGAACGCATCGTCGATCCGGCGTCGCGCCTGCCGGCAGAAGGCATCCGCCAGTTCGGTCGGTGTCCGGTCCGAGGGGTCCTCGTCGACCCGTCGTCGTGCGTGCACGCAGGCGCAGCTCATCACGAACAGCTCCGCTCCGATGTCGACGATCCGTCCGAGGATGGCCTGACGCTTCTCCAGCATGGGTCCGAACCGGACCATCTGGTAGAAGTTGTTGCGGGCGAGCTTACGCGAGGTTCGGTCGATCCATCGTATGTGCCCGGCCAGGTCACCGAACTCGCCGTACCGCGGCCAGCGCCCCCATCCGAGCCACCGGGACGGGTACCAGCCGGCGTAGTAGACCGCGGCCTTGAACGCGGCACCGACCTTGGCACCGGTCGACGCACGCGGGTCGGCCAGCGGCCCCGCGACCTCGAGGTGGTCGTCCACCGCCTCGCGGGCGATGAACAGCCGCATGATCTCGGAGGAGCCCTCGAAGATCAGGTTGATGCGCAGGTCACGGACCATGCGCTCGATCGGCCAGGGGTCCTCACCCCGTGCCTTCAGCGAGTCGTGGGTCTCGTAGCCACGACCGCCGCGGATCTGCAGGGCGTCGTTGCCGAGGTCCCACGCCGTCTCCGTGTTCCACATCTTCGCAATGGCGGCCTCGAGGCGAATGTCGCTCCGCTTCCCGTCGGCCATGTCCGAGGTGATCTCGACCACCGACTCCATGGCGAAGGTGTTCGCGGCCATACGGCCGAGCTTCTGGGCGATGGCGTCGTGCTTCCCGATGGGCTGGCCCCACTGCACCCGCTGGTTGGCCCATTCGCGGCACATCTCGAGCGAGAGCTTGGCGGCGGATGAGCAGAAGGCCGGGAGGGCGAGGCGGCCCACGTTGAGGGTCATCAGCGCGAGCTTGAGTCCCTTCCCCTCGTCCCAGACGAGGTTTTCGCGGGGCACCTTCACGTCACGGAAGACGAGAACGCCGTTCGACAGGCCCTTCAGTCCCATGAAGGAGCAGGTGTGCTGGACCTCCACCCCTTCCCACTCCGTCTCGACGACGAAGGTCGAGATCGGGCGCCGGCCCCGCACACCCTCTCGAGCCGGAGTCCGGGCCATCACCATGATGATGTCGGCCCGCGGGCCGTTGGTGCACCATAGCTTCTCGCCATTGAGGATCCAGTGGGATCCGTCCTCCGAGAGCTCCGCGGTGGTCGACATGTTGGCGGGGTCCGAGCCGACGTTGGGCTCGGTGAGCGCGAACGCCGAGAGAGCGCCCGTCGCGAGCCGGGGCAGATACCGCTGTTTCTGCTCGTCCGAGCCGAACATCATGAGCGGGCCCGGGACGCCGATCGACTGATGCGCCGACAGGAAGGCGCCCGTCGAGCCGCACTGGGACGCGACGATCTCCAGGGCACGGTTGTAGGTGCGCTGCGAGAGCTGGAGGCCCCCGTACTCGAGGGGGATCTTCATGCCGAAGGCGCCGATCTCCGCGAGCCCCTCCAGTACCTCGTCGGGCACCCATCCTTCGCGATCGATGGCATCGCCGTCGATGTGGTCGTGGGCGAATGCTCGCAGACGCTCGAGGAAGGCCTCCCCGCGGGCGACCTGCTCGGGATCGCGCTCGGGACGGTGCGCGAGCACGTCGAGGGCGAGTCCGCCGTTGAAGAGTCGCTTCGAGAAGCTCCTCTGATTCCAGTCTTCCTCGCGGGCCGCTTCGGCGACCTCGCGAGACTCGAGTTCGGAGGCGTGCGGCTTCCCATTCATGGGAGGCTCCGTGGTTGAAGGACCTGTTTCAATCTGCGGTCCCGAGGTGCCGCGCGCGAGCTTCAGCGCATGCCGTACTCGTCGATCTTCCGGTAGAGCGTGGTGCGGCCGACCTCGAGCCGCCGGGCCGCCTCCGAGATGTTGCCGTGGGTCAGTTCGAGCGCCCGGACGATGGCCTTCCGTTCGATCTCGGCGAGTGGGAGGATCTCCTCCGCGGTACGGGGTCGGAAGCGCTCGAGGGTGTGGGGCTCGGCGACGGACGGGCCGACCTGGTCCTCGTCTCGCTCGATGTCGTCGGGCGCGGGAGCCGCGCCCCCTTCCTTCGGCGTGCGGCCTGCATCCCCCTGCTGGACCCGCTCGGGAAGGTCTTCCAGGCGGATCTCGCCGCGCGCGGTGACGAGCGCGCGCTGGATGGCATTCTGGAGTTCACGGACGTTGCCGGGCCACGGATACGCGAGCAGCGCCGCCATCGCGGACGACGCCACACCCGGTCGATCGTTGGGAGGGGAGTGCCGCTCGATGAAGTGCTGGATGAGGAGCGGCAGGTCCTCGCGTCGGCGCCGGAGCGGGGGGACGTGGATCTCGAAGACGGCGAGCCGGAAGAAGAGGTCCTCACGGAACTCGCCGGACTGGACCATCCCGTCGAGGTCCCGGTGCGTGGCGGAGACCAGGCGGAAGTCGGATTCGATGTCCCGATCTCCTCCGAGCCGTCGGAAGCGTCGCTCCTGGATGGCCCGGAGCACCTTGGCCTGTGCCTCCAGCGAGAGGTCCCCGATCTCGTCCAGGAAGAGCGTGCCGCCGTCGGCCTCCTCGAACCGCCCGATCCGTCGAGCGTCGGCCCCCGTGAACGCGCCCTTCTCGTGACCGAAGAGCTCTGACTCCTGAAGCTGTGCCGGGATCGCCGCGCAGTTCACGGCGACGAAGCTCTCGTCGGCCCGCGCGCCGAGGTCGTGCACGGCGCGACTCACCAGCTCCTTTCCCGTTCCGCTCTCGCCCAGCACCAGCACCGACACGTCGCTGGGGGCCACCCGGTCGATCTGCCCGAACACGTCGAACATCGGCCGGGCCTGTCCGATGATGCCGGGGAAGCCACGGCCCTCGGCCTGGCGCTGGAGGCGGGCCAGCTGGGTCGTGAGTGCGTGTCGCTCGGTGGCGTTCCGGATGGAGGTGGAGAGCTCCGTCGGATCGATCGGTTTTCCCAGATAGTCGTAGGCACCCAGGCGCATCGCCTCGACCACCCGTTCCACGGACGTCGCCGCCGTCAGCATCAGCACCGGTACCCCCGGGATGCGACGTCGCAGCTCCTCCAGCACTTCGAGTCCGTCCATCCCCGGGAGCATCACGTCGAGGATCACGACATCGGGAAGACGATTCTGGAGGTCGAAGATCAGTGATTCGCCGTCCTCGTACGACACGACGGAGTGCCCCTCCCGCTCGAGAACCGCCTCCACCAGGAGACGGACGTCGGCGTCGTCGTCGACCGCAAGCACGAGAGACATGGTGTTCCGCTCCGAGTCAGTGATGTGTTGATATGGTGCACCATTATGGGTCGATGGCGCAAGTCGGAACACTCACGAAAATCCCGCTCTTGTTCCGTAAATCGTTGGTGCCCAACTACGTACAGTGAAAACTCTCTTCTGGCACGGCCCGTGCATTTCTACAGGGCGAACTCACCAACAGCACGAGAAGAAGAATGAACACACACGCCACGATCGATCACGGGCACCCGACGGTGGACTTCGCGCCGCTCGACGGTGTGACGAACCATGCGGCGCTCGCAGAGGCGCTCCTGGAGGTCGTCGGGGAAATGCTCGTGGTCGACCTGGCGCTCGTCGTGTTCCACCGCCCCCACGGCGGCCGCCCGATGGTATTCGGCGGTCGCTTCGACGATCGCCGCCGTGTCGGCCGCACGCTCAGGATGCGCGCGAACGATGCGGACCGGGGAATCGCGGCGGTCGGGTCCGTCCTCGGGCCCTCCGTGCGGGTGGTACGGATCGGCGAGGCCCCGGACTACCAGGGAATGTTCGTGGTGGGGAGCGCGCATCGCGGGCTCCGGGGCGATGAAATCGAACTCGTCCGCGACCTCGCGGAAACTGCATCGAAGAATCTTCGACGCCTCGCCCTTTCGGGGCCGACGGCCGACGACGACCTGGGAGGCACATCATGATCAGCTGGGCCTGACATACGAACAGACATACAGCGGCCCGGGTGTGCGGGTGCGGAATGACCGAGAGTGATTCTTTGAGAGGAGCGGCATTCCCATCCCCGCCCGGGTTCGCGATTTCGAGCCCTCCGTCGGGCCACATCGATGCGCGGACACGTCCCCGCGTCCGTGGTCAGGCGGAGGGCTCTTCGTCGAGGAAGCCGAGGATCTCGTCCATCCGGTCCTCGGCATCCGACTCCCCGACGTCCATGAGCGCGCCGATGTAGTCCGGCTGGAAGAGGACGAGGGAGAGGAAGTCCGGGCTCTTCGTCTCACGCGTACCGAGTCCTCGGGTGAGGAACCGGAAGCCCCGGGGAAGCTGCGGCTCGAACCGACTCGCCATCCGGCCCAGGTCGCGGGAGGGCCGGGTCACGAGAAGCCGAACGGGTCGGAGTCCCTCACGCTCCTCCGGCTCCAGCTTGTGCAGCAGCCTGTTGAGACGCTCGGCCCGCAGGGCATCGTGATCGAGCATGTCCAGGAACACGGCGTTCATCATCACGCCCGCGATCTGGGCCGGGGGCGGGTATCCGGTCACCTGGGGGTCCTCCTCCTCGGCCGCGGACTTTCCGTACCGCGTCGAGATCGCGAGGACCCGGGACGCCCCGAGGTGCAGGGCCGGTGAGAGGGGTGCTGCGAGACGCATCCCGCCGTCCCCGTACCACGCCCCGCTCAGCTTCACCGCGGGAAACAGCAGTGGGAGGGCGGACGACGCCATCACGTGGTCGACCGTGAGCCGTGTGTGCCTCGAGGTCCTCAGCGGCCGTGTCCACTCCTGGATGTCGGAGCCCTGCACCCACGTCACGGACTGTCCGGTGGTGTAGGACGATGTACTGAGCGCGATCGCTCTCAGGCGGCCTCGCTCGATGTTGTAGTCCACACCGGTCAGTTCCCCATCCACGGCGTGCAGGACCTCGGTCAGGTACCGACGCAGCGGCTCGGTGTCGACCAGGCCCCGGGTCCTGGTCGGGGCGTTTCCACCTCCGATCAACCGGCCGGCCCACTGCAGGATATTCCACACCAGCGACGGGGCGTCGACCCGGAAGACGTCCTCGATCCGGAGCCGGCTCCAGAGATTGCCCAGCTCCTCGACGGACTGACCGAACGTGCCGTGATGGGCCGCCAGGTGTGCCGCGTTGATGGCCCCCGCGGAGACCCCGGTCAGATACGGGATCCGGAGATCCGGCCGGCGTCGAGCGACCGCCTGGAGAAAGCCGACCTGATAGGCGGCGCGCGCACCTCCGCCCCCCATGACGAGACCGAGCCCGCCGCCGGGTGGAGCCTTTGTGGATGCGTTCACGGAATCACGATCAGGAGTAGCCGCTCCCGAAGATCGGGCGGCCGATGGCCATGATCCCGCCGACCACGAGTGCGAGGGCCACCAGCGTGCTGACCACGTGCGGCAGGTAGGTCCGCTCCTCCACGACGCGACGGCGCATCACCGACGGCACGACCTGAGCCACGACGGCCGCCCCGACCATCATGAAGATGTGCCCGATGAGCGCCGGATAGAACGAACCCATGAAGATCAGACCGAGTCCGACCAGCACGTTCAGGTGGAGGCTCCCGGCGAAGAGAACCGAGATCACCCGCATGCGCTTGTCGTACGGGCGTCCCGTGGCCACGCCGAACATCGCGTACAGGAGGGTCGCCACTCCGAAGAGGAGCACGAGGTATCGGATGCCCGAGTGGGTATAGAGAAAGATCATGTCGTCAGGTGGGGCCGGCGCGACTTCACATCGCGCCGGCGAAAAGGTCGGCGATGGCGTGCGCGGTACCGGTCTGCCCGGCACCCTGCACGTTGGTCAGGATTGCGACGGCGATGCCCCGCTCGGGCTGCACGATCAGGACGGTCGTCCCGCCCATCGCGCCCCCGGTGTGCCACGCGGTGTCGACACCGTCGACGGTCGCGCGACGCCAGCCGAGTCCGTACTGCGAATCCTCGTCACTCGGTACCACCGGTGTCCAGAGGAGTTCGACGGTGGATGGATCGAGGATCTCGTGCGTCAGGTAGGAGGCGCCGTAGCGCGCCATGTCCCGCGCGGTCGACAGGTAGCCTCCGCCCGCCCACTTGTTGGAGTTGTCGACGTAGGGGGCGTTGATGATGCGCCCGTCGTCGTTCTGATAGAACCGTGCCCGACCCGGGATGATCGAGTCGGTGAACTCGGCGATCGTTTCGTCGAGATCGAGGGGTTCGAGCACGCGATCGCGCATGAAGTGGATGAACGGCCGACCCGCGGCCCCCTGCATGACGGCGCTCACGAGATTCCATCCGTAGGTCGAGTAGGAATACTCCCTGCCCGGCTCGAACAGGAGCGGCGAGTCCTGGAAGACCGCGAGGGCGTCGACCACGTCCGCGTACTTGACCGCCGACGCGAACTCGTCGCCGTCGTAGTGGCGGACGCCCCCCGTGTGCGAGGCGATCTGACGGGTCGTCAGCGGCCACGGCTTCTCGGGGAAGGATGGCACGTACGTCTGAACCGGAAGATCCAGATCGAGTCGGCCCTCCTGCACGAGCACGCCGAGCCCCGCCGCCGCGAGCGCCTTCGAGATGCTGGCGATCCTGAACCTGGTGTCCACGTCCACCGGCACCCGCTGCTCGACATCCGCGAACCCGAAGCCTTCGGCCCACCGGACTTCTCCGTCCGCCCAGACGGCCACGCTCAGGCCCGGAATCGCCGTCTCGTCCATGCGGTCGGCGACGACCACGCGCGAGAGCTCGATGGCGTCGGCGTACGTGGCGACGCCCCGTGCCGTGGCCGGCTGGACGACCGCCTGCTGGGCGACGGAAGGCGACGGAGCGAACGCGACGGCCCCCGCGAGGAGGGCGACGCACCACATCCGCTTCATCACACTCCCCCGAGCCGATCCCACGCCGCGCGCAGCTGATTCCACTGCTGCTGCGTCGGGGGTCGGAGCGTTCCGGGGCGCACGCCGCCGCCGTTCATGCCGTTGGTGCCGACGCTGCGCACGATGCTCTGCATCTCCTCGCGGGTGAGGTCGCCGGCCTCCATGCGTCGCTCCGCCTCGGCCTGGAGCGCTTCGAGCTGTCGCATGAAGTCCTCGCGCTCCTCGTACTCGAGCTGCGTGATGTCGGACATCGGGTCGGCCAGCACCCGAACCGTCCGGGAGTGGCTCTCACCCCGGGCCTCGACCGTAACCGTGTATTCACCCGGCGACACCCACGCGCCACGGCCGCCCGTGGGGCGGGCGAGCAGGTCGCTCTCGAAGCGCTGCCACGTCTCCTCCCCGTCGTTCCAGCGGAGGTCCCAGTTGACCCGGTGCACGCCCGGGCTGGACGGAATATCCATCGCCGCCACCTGTTCGCCGTCACGGTTCGTGACCGTCATGACGGCGGGGCCGGTGCCCATGCCGAGCCGGTAGGTGATCTCGACACCGTCGGGCGGATTCTCGCCCGCGTACTCGGCGTCCGCCCGGTACGAGGTGTCCTTCCAGTAGACGAACATCTCGCGCGCCGGGATCGAGAAGACGTGCACGGCGCCCGCCGCCTCGTGCATCTCGGCGAAGGGGCGGATGTCGTCCAGGACCCAGATTCCGCGGCCGTGCGTGCCGAAGACGAGGTCCTTGTCGCGCGGGTGGATCTTCAGGTCGTCGTACGCCGTGGTCGGCAGGTTGGGCATCTTCGCCCAGCTCTCGCCCGCGTCGGTGCTGGCGAAGGCGTGATGCTCGGTGCCGATGAAGAGCACGTCGGGGTTGTCGGGGTGCTCGACGATCACGTTGACGGATCCGGTGGGCAGATCGTCGTGGAGGGGCGTCCATGTCTGTCCGTAGTCCTCGGTGCGATAGACGTACGGGGCGAAGTCGCCGTCGCGGTGCGCGTCGAACGTCGCGTAGGCCACGTCGGGCCCGCGGGTCGAGGCGAGCAGCCGGCTCGGGTAGGTGTTGGTCGGGAGGCCCGGCACGTTTCCGCTGACCTCGGTGAAGGTACGCCCGCCGTCACGCGTCAGCTGCACGTTTCCGTCGTCGAAGCCGAGCCAGAGAACAAGCGGGTCGACCGGGGATTCGGAGATCGTGACGCCCTCCCCGAAGCTCGACGTCCCGTCGTTGCGGGAGATGTCGATGTCGGCGCCCATGATGCCCTGGATCATCAGGGTGTCGCGGTCGATCTGCTTCGTCAGATCCGGGCTCATCTCCCACGTCTGACCACGGTTGTTGGAGATGAAGAGGTGGTTGCCGAGCACGTACACGGTGTTCGGGTCGTGGACGGAGGTCGCGATCGGGGAGGTCCAGTCGAAGCGGAAGTCGTCGTCGGGACCCTCCTCCGGCTCGATGTCGAGCATCCCGCCGGTCTCCGTGTCGAGGATGAAGTAGCTGCCGCCGTTGGACGTGCCGTACGCTTCGGTCACGTCGAAGGGATTGGGCTGCCAGTACATCCCGTCTCCGAACCCGACCTGCTGCCAGTCGTCGTTCACGATGCCGACCCACCGCCGGGTCTCGTTCGGGCCCACGAAGGAGTGGTTGTCCTGCAGGCCGCCGTAGACGTTGTACGGCGACTTCATGTCGAGCCCGATTCCGTAGAACTGGCTGATCACGAAGTTGTTGATCTTCCGCCAGTTGATGCCGGCGTCGAAGGACTCGTGCAGCCCGGCGTCCCCACCCATGTAGAGGTGGTCGGAGTCGTTCGGATCGATCCAGAGGGCGTGCTGGTCGGCGTGGACGCCCACGTCGTACGTCGGCCGCTCCGCGATCTCCGTCCAGGTGCGTCCGCCGTCGTCCGACCGGTAGGAGTTGGTCGCCATCGTGTAGACCCGGTCCGCATCGTTCGGGTCGATGAAGATCTCGGAGTAGTACATCGGCCGGATGTTCAGGTCGGACACCATCTCCCAGCTCTCGCCCCCGTCCTCGGAGCGGTACGTGCCGGTCGTCTCGTCGTCCGCCGTCTCGATGAGCGCGTTGAGCACGTTGGGCGAGGAGGCCGAGATCGCGATCCCGATCCGTCCCTTGTCCTCGGCCGGGATCCCATCGGTCAGCTCGATCCAGGTCTCACCGCCGTCCATGCTCTTGTGGATGCCCGATCCCGGACCTCCGCCGTTGAAGCCCCAGGTCCGGCGCTGGTGCTGATACGTCGCCGCGTAGAGCACGTCGGGCGCCGTCGGGTCCATCACCATGTCCACCGCGCCCGTGTACTCGTCGATGTAGAGGACCTTCTCCCAGGTTTCCCCGCCATCCGTCGTCCGGAAGACGCCACGCTCCTCGTTGGGTGCCCACAGATTCCCGAGCGCCGCGACGTAGGCAACGTCGGGATCGCGCGGATGCACCTCGATCTTTCCGATGTGGCGCGTCTCGACGAGCCCGGTGTGTGTCCACGTCTCGCCGCCGTCCGTCGACCGATAGACGCCGTTGCCCCAGGTGGTGCTCTGACGATTGTTCTGCTCGCCGGAGCCGATGTACACGATGTCGGGATTCGACGGCGCCAGGGCGATCGCGCCGAAGGCGCTGACCGGGAGGTCGTCGGTGAGCGGCTCCCAGCGGTGGCCCTGCGTCGTGCTCTTCCAGACGCCGCCCGACGCCGACGCGATGTAGAGCGTCGACGGGTTGGTCGGGTGAGCGGTGACATCCGCGATGCGGCCGCCCGTGACCGCGGGTCCGATCTCGCGGGGGTACAGACTCTCCATGTCCCCGGTCGTGAGGACGTGCTGGGCGGCGGCGGGCGCCGCGACGAGAGCGGGCGCGAGAAGTATCGCCGCGACGAGCGCGGGCGCGGGAAGGCGTCGCATGGACATGCAGGGTACTCCTGTGGCGTTCGGGAACTGCGATCGGTGTCGTGTGCATCCAGCGGGGGTCGCACAGTCCGGTACCGTAGGGGCGGAAGGCTGCCAGCGGCAAGCGCGGAGCGCCTGCCTGGACCACTGCGACGGTGAGTGCTCGACGCTGCTCGGTGGCCGGCCGCGAACCACAGAGGCGCCGAAGGCATACTACTTGAATGACTGGGTGGCGGTGCGCGCCGCCCGGATCGACCGATCGAGGATGAAGACCGTGACCGACCCCGACGCGCCGGGCAACCGGCCCGATACGCCTTCCGAGGATGCCGAAGACCGGCACCCGCCCGAGACGACCGAGGAGAACGAGCCGGGCAAGGGGGCCGGACGCAACACCAACGTGAAGCGACCGGCCGAGGACCAGACGAAGCAGCCCACGAAGGAGAACCCCGGGGCGAGGGGCAGCGGCGACCGACTGCCGTAGGCTCGACGGTGCACGCGACGGACGACCAGACGAGCGGGGGCCGGGGTGAGGGCTCGACGGCTCCCTGCGCCCGCGTGCTGGTGCCGGACGGTGGCGCATGAGTCTGGAGGTCGTGCTCCGTCTGATCGGCGGCGTCCTCCTCGTCGCGGCGAACGCGTTCTTCGTCGCGGTCGAATTCGCGCTCACGCGACTTCGGGGCCTGGACCTCAGCGAAGAGGAGATCGACGAGCAGGGCCTCCGGACGGCTTGGGACCTCACGGACCGCCTCGAGATCCACCTGACCTCGTGCCAGCTCGGAATCTCTTCGACGAGCGTGCTGCTCGGTGTGGTCGCGGAGCCGGCGGTGACCGAAGTCATCGAGCCGGTCGTCGGTCTGGTCGGCGTCGAGGGGACCTCGGTACGCGCCGTGTCCATCGTGGTCGGTCTCGTGATCCTGAACCTGATCCACAAGATCTGGGGCGAACAGGCCCCGACGTATCTCGGAGTCGAGCGTCCGCGCGAAGTTGCTCGAGCGCTCGCTCCGGCACTCGCCGTCTGGTCGACGGTGATGAAGCCGATCGTGGCGCTCGGGGACGATCTGGCCAAGGGCACGCTGGGGCTGTTCGGCGTGACGATCACCCGGAGCTGGACGCAGGCCGGCGGATCCGGGTCGGCGACGTCCCCACCGCAGGGAGAGCGGGGAACCCTGGTGGAGCGCATCGCGGAGGTGATCCGGACCGAGGATCTTCCCGAGGATCGCCGTGAGGAGATCCTCCAGGCGGTGCGGATCGACGACATCGAGTGTGCGGACGTCATGATTCCCGTCGACGACATCGTGTTCCTGCATCTCGACGACGCACCTCGCGATCTCTTTCGGCGGATCGCCTCGGAAGGCTACACCCGGTATCCGGTCACGGCGTCGGCCGATACGGACCCTTCCTCGAGACGGAACATCGAGGGCGTCTGCTACACGCCATCCCTCTTCGGACTCGACGACTGGCCGACCACGGGGGAGATCGACCTCGAACCACTTCTGTCGCCACCCTGCTTCATCCCCGCGGACACCTCCATCGCGGACACCGTGGACCGGCTCCAGAGCGTGGAGCAGGAGGTGGCGCTCCTCACCGATCCGGATGCGTCCGACAGGGTGGTGGGCATGATCACGGTGTCGGACGCCTTCGAGGTGATCGCGGGCGAACTGCGAGATCCGCTCGACGCGCCGCTGTAGATCCCGACCCGCCGCGCCGGCGTCCCGTCACGTCTCGGAGCGCACCCTGTCGATGGCGTCGTCGATCTCCTCCGCCACCTCGCGACGGGTATCGTCCAGCCCGCGGATCCACCCGAGGTAGTCGGCGTCGATCCGTGCCACCTCGTCCAGCGCGATGCCGCGGTACTTCCCCTTCCGGAGCTGGAGGTCGCCGTCGACGGAGCGGAACCAGTCGGAGAGCGGCCCGAGGTACTGCGAGGTCTCCGCGCAGTAGTCGTGGAGTCCGTCGAGGGAGCGTGGCAGTTCCTCGTACCGGTGCAGCTGCGCGGAGAGGACGGCGGCCGACGTGCGGATGTCGCCCAGTGCCGTGTGGGCCTCGGGATGTGCCCGGTCGAGGTAGAACTTCGCGGCGGCGGTGAGGTCGCGCGGCTCTTCCCGGTGGAAGATCGTCTGCATGTCGATCAGCCTCCGACCCTTCACGTCGAACCGCACGCCGGCGCGGTGGAATTCGTTGTCGAGCAGGGGGAGGTCGAACCGGAGGATGTTGAAGCCGGCGAGGTCGCAGCCGTCGAGGAGCCCTGCGAGTGAGCGGGCCCGCTGCGCGAAGGTCGCCTCGTCCGCCACATCCTCGTCGGTGATGCCGTGGATGGCGGTCGCTCCGGGCGGAATCGGCATCTCGGGATTGAATCGCCGGACCTTCTCGAGGACGTCGCCCTGAGGACTCACGCGAATGAGCGCGAGCTCGACGATGCGATCGGTCCTGGTGTCGACGCCGGTCGTCTCGAGGTCGAAGAACACGAGCGGACGGTCGAGCGGGATGGGCAGCTTCACGTCTGGAACCGGATGTGGGGAACGTACCGTACTGAAGGAATCTGATGGAACACCGCGGAGTCCTGCAGGGTCGGGAGGGGCGTCGATCGACGCCCGTGCATCTCAACGGCGGAGCGAGTCCGCCTGTCCGAGAGGGCACATTCGTCCACGCACGTGGTCGCCGTCCACTCCAGTTCGCCGGAGGTTCCGTGAAGCACCGCACACTCACTCCCCTCGCGTGCACCGTCGCCACGCTGACCCTGGCCGCGTTCGCGATGCCGACGTCGGCCCAGACGATGCAGGTTCCGCCCGAGGCGGACCCGCTCATCTACGAGATCATCGATGCGGCGTCTCCGGAACGGGTCGAATCGGACATCCGGACGCTCGCCGGCTTCGGAACCCGTAACACCTTCTCGGACACGCTTTCGACGACGCGCGGCATCGGTGCGGCCCGTCGCTGGATCAAGTCCGAGTTCGACGCGATCTCGGCGGCCTGCGGCGGCTGCCTCGAGGTTCGCTACCAGTCCGGATTCCGGGAGTACACACGTCGGACGCAGCCTGGTGAGCGGGTCCCCGACAGCGTGAAGGTCGTGAACGTGATCGCGACGATGCGCGGCACGGTGAACCCGAACTCCTACGTGATCGTCTCCGGCGACATCGACTCGCGCGCCTCCAGCGGCAGCGATGCCGAGACCGACGCTCCCGGGGCCAACGACAACGCCTCCGGGATGGCCGGCGCCATCGAGGCGGCGCGCCTGCTCACCGAGCATGGCCCCTTCGCCAGTTCGGTGATCTTCGTCGGGCTTTCCGGAGAGGAGCAGGGCCTCTGGGGTGGCGAGATCATGGCCGAGCAGGCCGTCGCGGAGGAGTGGGACATCATCGGCGTCCTCAACAACGACATGATCGGCAACATCGCCGGGATCGACGGGGTGGTGGACAACACCGTCTTCCGTGTCTTCTCGCAGGCGACGCCGCTCGAGGAGTACCAGCCGGAGCGCTGGAACTACCGCCGCTACGGTGGCGAGGTGGATGGTCCGTCACGGCAGCTGGCCCGCTACGTCGACCGGATCACCGAGAAGTACTTCGTGAATCTCGACGCGAAGATGATCTACCGTCTGGACCGCTTCGGCCGCGGAGGGCACCACACGCCGTTCAACAACGCGGGTTTCCCGGGCGTGCGCATCATGGAGGCCCACGAGCACTACGACCGTCAGCACCAGGACATTCGCATCGAGGACGGCCGCGAGTTCGGGGACGTGATCGAGGGAGTCGACTTCGACTTCGCCGCCCGCATGACCGCCGTGAATGCAGCGGTGCTGGCGGCCCTCGCCCAGGCACCGCCGCCGCCGGCCGAGGTCGGAATCGCGGGTGCCGTCCGGCCCTCGACGCGTCTGCGCTGGGAGATGGCCGACGACCCGAATCTGGCCGGGTACAGGGTCTACTGGCGGGAGACCACCGAGCCGCAGTGGACGAACTCGCGGTTCGTGGGCATGGTCGAGGAGTACGAGCTCACCAACCTCGTGATCGACAACTACCTCTTCGGGGTCGCCGCGGTGTCCGTGGACGGCAACGAGAGCCCGGTGAGCTTCCCGACCTACCAGTTCCGGTGATCGAACCTCCCGGCCCGTAGTCTCGACGCCGGGATGGGCACGGCCGGAAACGAAAAGGCCGGGATCCGCGAGATGCGGGTCCCGGCCTTTTCACATCGGTCGCGGACCGTCAGTCGTCGTCGCTCTTCGACTCGGACTTCGGCGGGAGACCCAGCGCGTCCCGCACGATCCGCTGCTGCTCGCGCATGTGGTCGCTCGCCTTTCCTTCCGCAGGGCTGGCACGCTCGGGCCGGGCCACGTGACGTAGGCGCACGTCCCGCGGCACCGCAGCGCGCAGCCGCGGGCCCACGAACGTGAGCGCCCCCATGTTGCGTGGCTCCTCCTGCACCCAGACGACCTCCTCGACTCCCGGGTAGCGGGCCACCAGCCTGGCGACCTGATCCTTCGGGAACGGATAGATCTCCTCGAGGCGCGCTGCCGCCACATGAGGAGCCTCGTCGCGGCGCTTCGAACCCTGGATGTCGTAGTAGACCTTTCCGGAGCAGAGCACGAGTCGGCGAATCTCGCCACGGCGTTCGGACGCGTGCGGATCGTCGAGCACCGGAGAGAAGCTCCCGTCGACCAGTTCACCTACCACCGACGTCGCGGCCGGCAGTCGCAGAAGGCTCTTCGGCGTCATCACGATGAGCGGCCGCTCGGGCCGCGCGTATGCCTGGCGCCGGAGCAGATGGAAGTACTGCGCCGGGGTCGTGGGGTAGGCGACCCGCATGTTGTCCTCGGCGCACAGCTGGAGGAATCGCTCCAGGCGGGCGGAGGAGTGCTCCGGGCCCTGACCCTCGTACCCGTGAGGGAGGAGCAGCGTGAGGTTCGACACCTGTCCCCACTTCTCACGGCCGGACGAGATGAACTGGTCGATCGCGACCTGCGCCACGTTCACGAAATCGCCGAACTGCCCCTCCCACAGGGTGAGATCGGACTTGGACGCCACGGAGTATCCGTACTCGAAGCCGACGACGCCCGCCTCGGTGAGCGGTGAGTTGTACACCTCGAGGCGTCCCCTGCCGAGCGAGGCGAGCGGCGTCGTGACATCGCCCGTCTCGGCATCGTGGAGAACGAGGTGGCGCTGCGAGAAGGTGCCGCGCTGGGAATCCTGCCCGGTGAGGCGCACCACCCGTCCCTCGTCCATGAGGGTGCCAAAGGCGAGAGCCTCCGCGTACGCCCAGTCGAGCGTGGTGTCGTGCGTGAACTCGTCCCGGCGCTTCGAGCGCTGGCGGTCCAGTTTCGAGTGAACCGTGAAGCCGTCGGGAACGGTCACCGTCGCCGTGTTCACCCGACGGAGCTCCGGCAGCCCCAACGCCGTGTCGGGATCGACGACCTGTGTCGGGTCCTGACGGGTCGCGCGAATCTTCGGCTCCGGGACGGCGTCGACGTCTTCGGCCTTCACGCGATCCTGCGCGCCGCGCAGCGTCTCCGTCACTGCATCCTCGATCTTGCCCGGCAGGTCCTCGGGGATGGCGCCGTTCTCGGTGAGGCGCTCGGCCCACTGCGTCCGGACCGTGGGGTGGTCCGAGATCCTGTCGTAGAGCTTCGGCTGGGTGTACGCGGGCTCGTCGCCCTCGTTGTGTCCGTGTCGCCGATAGCCGACGAGGTCGATCACCACGTCGTCGTGGTACTCGCGCCGATACGCCATCGCCAGCCGCATCGCGGCGAGACAGGCGTCGGGGCGGTCCGCATTCACATGCAGGATCGGGAAGTCGTAGCCCTTGGCGACATCGGACGCGTACCGGGTCGAACGCCCCTGGCCCGGCGACGTCGTGAAGCCGATCTGGTTGTTCGCGATGATGTGGATCGCTCCGCCGACCGTGTAGCCGGGAAGGCGAGCCATGTTCAGCGTCTCGGCAACGACACCCTCGGCCGCGAACGCCGCGTCGCCGTGGATCATGACCGGCACGACGCGGTCGAAGTCTTGCTCGGCGGACACCTCTTCCGAGGTGAACTGGAGGGCGCGGGCCATGCCGGCCACGACCGGGTTCACGAACTCGAGATGCGACGGGTTCGGCGCCAGGGCCACGCGAATCCGCTCGCCCGAGCGGAGCTTGTAGTCGCCCTCGGCCCCGTGGTGGTACTTCACGTCCCCGGTGCCGGCCACGTTCAGGGCGCCGCGGGCCTCGAGTCCCTCGAATGCGCGCAGGAGCTCCTCGTACGAGACGCCTAGAATGTGCGCGAGCACGTTCAGGCGACCCCGATGGGCCATCCCGATGACGACCCGCTCACCGCCGCCTCGTGCCGTCTCCTCGATGGCGAGATCGATCATCGGCACCAGCATGTCGGTGCCCTCGATCGAGAAGCGCTTCTGGCCGAGGTAGGTCCGGTGCAGGAACTGCTCGAAGCCTTCCACCTGCGAGAGGCGCTCGAGCAGCCACCGTGCGTCGGCCGGCGAGAGGGGCCGCGTGTGGACGCCGCTCTCCACCTGGTCCCAGAGCCACCGCACACGGGACGGGTCCTCGATGTGCTCGAACTCGTAGCCGATGTAGTCGGCGTAGGCCTCGCGGAAGCGCGCGATCGCGTCCGAGAGGGGCTCGGACTCGGGCGCGTTGTCGAGCACGACGGCGGCCGGAATCTGTTCGAGCTCCTCGAAGGTCGTCCCGAAGAAGGTCGGGTCGAGCTGCGGGTGCCCCGGAGGCGGGCTGCCCAGCGGGTCGATGGCCGCGAGCATGTGTCCGTGGTCGCGGAACGCCTGAATGAAGGACGTCGCGCGGGAGACGATGCCGAGAACACGCTGAAGACGTTCGCCGTCCTCCGGTGTCTTGACCTCGACCCGCAGTGGCTCCGCCGTGGAGGCGGATCCGTGGTTGTCGAGGCTCTCGGGCACGAGCAGGCCGTGCGAGGTAGCCTCGGACGTCCCGAGCGAGAAGAACTTCCGCCAGGATTCCGGAACGGACTGTGGATTACGAGCGAACTGCTCGTACAGAAGCTGGGCGTAGCCGGCGTTCTGTGCGTCGAAGGGAGCGTCGGACATGGATCGCGGATGCGCGCTTCCCAGGTGCGCGCTGAAAGTCTCGGTGGTCGTGGCGATTCGGGACGATGCGCCGCAGGACCGTTCGCCAACAAACCTAGCACGAATCGCGGGCGGTGCGAGGGCATCGGATGGATCGGGTGACCGGCACGGTCGATCCCTGTACACTCCGGTCGTGGAGATTCGGACGATTCGGGAGGACCTCACCCCCGACGGAAGCGGCGCCCCGCGCGTGCTGACACACCCCGAGTGGCGGCGGTCGTGGCCCTGGCTAGTTCAGGGGACGACCACACGGGGCCTGGATTTCGCGCTCGACGGCCCCGACCCCACGGGCGCGTGGGCCGAGCTGCGTGGCGCGACTCCGTCCACGGCGGCGTTCCAGGCACGACAGACACATGGCGTGAAGGTCGGTGTGCGTGGACCGATCGGCCCGGGACTCCACCTGGTCGGGGGCGCCGACGGTCACCTCACCGCGATGCCCGGTGCACTTCTGGGCGTCACGGTCGCGGACTGCGTACCGGTGTCGATCGTCGCGCCGCGGGTCCGTGCGGTCGGCATGGTTCACGCCGGGTGGCGCGGCGCCGCGGGTGGAATTCTGGAGCGGGCGATCGAGCGGATGTCGACCGCGTTCGGTGCGGCATCGGGAGATCTGTATCTGCACCTCGGCCCCTCGATCTGCGGGTCCTGCTACGAAGTGGGGCCCGAAGTCCACGAAGCGCTGGGATTCCGTCCTCCGCCCGGGCCCGCTCCGATCGATCTCCGGAGTGCGCTCGCCGCACGCGCACGTGAGGCGGGTGTGGAGGCCGAGCGGATCACGCGCTCGGCGTGGTGCACACTGTGCAGCGACCGGGAGGTCCTCTACTCGCACCGTGGAGGGGACGCGGGCCGGCAGCTCGGATTCATCGGCCTCTCCCGGGATCCGGAGCCGCATCGCCTCGAGCCGGACGGCAACGGGCACCCGGCCGATCCGCGCGGGAACAGGTGAGCCGGCGGAGCGGGCCACCGCCGGGCCTCTGCGAACGCTGTGCGTGGGTCCGTCGCGTGGGGAACCGCCGTGGATCGACGTTCTACATGTGCGGACGCGCGGCCGAAGATCCCCGGTTCCCCCGGTATCCCGCCCTCCCGGTCCTGCGGTGCGCCGGGTTCGAGCTGGAGGCCGACTCCGACTCCGACGGTTCCGGTTCGGCGGACGGCGACGC